>PWWA01000109.1 GCA_003562145.1 Candidatus Woesearchaeota archaeon
ATTGATATTGCTTATACTCGTAGCTCTCTTGACACCGATGATATTCGGCGTCCCTGAGCCTTTAAAGCCATTGATACCCAAGGATGTGCGTGAAGACCCGTTGCATATTGCGTGGCTTGAAAACGAAGTCCATTACATTGATTTAAGGGATTACTTTTATGACCCTGATGAAGACGTGCTTATTTTCTTTATTGACAAGCACCCTGAAAATATTGATGCAAGGATAGATAACAAGACCCTTATACTGGCCCCGGATGAATCCTGGCATGGCCAGGATAGCATTACGTTGCTTGCAAGCGACCAGAGAAGCGGAATAACAGAATCACCCCCAATAAAATTAGAAGTTGTGAAAGTTCCTGTTTACACGGAAGCTGAGTTATTCGCTTTTTACGCGCCATACATATACGCGTTAATCATAATAATTGTCCTGCTCATATTTTTCTTTGTTCCATTAAGGAGGAAGCCTTTGCCTGAAAAGAAAGCTGTTTCTAAGAAGAAAAAGGGCAGAAAGGGAAGAAGGTAAATTATTTTATCATTCCCAGGCGCTTAAGCAAGTCCTTGTATTTATGGAAATCCTCGCTTTTCTTGAACTCCGCCTTCTTGTCTTGTGGTAGGCTTTCGAGCCATTTATGCAGTCCTTTAAGAACTTCTCTTGTTTCCTCGTCGCTGGCCATAACTTGTGATTCTTCCACCGCAACTTCTTCATCATCTATTCGTTGCCTGTCCGAAAACCATAGTTTCCTGAAAAACCTTCTGAGAACGCCTTCTCTTTCTTGTTCTAATTCGTCTTCAGCTTCCTGGATTTGCCCTAATTCATCTTCCATTTCGGAGAATTCTTCCTCGTCCTTTTCAGGGATTTTTTCTCTTACACGCCTCTCCTCAGAAGGAATCCTTCTCCTAAACATATTTCTTATTCCAAGCGAAGGCCAAGTAATCTTTATTTCCCTTTCAGATAAAGATTTTTTTACCCTGCCAAGCCTTTTGCTAAGCGAGGATTCTTCCCCTTTCCTGCTATCAATGTACTTATCAAGATCCGAGTTAAATTCTTTCTTAGCTATGATTACCACCCTGTATGAAAAGAAAATCTTTTACCTAATATTTAAACATTTCGTATGAAAGCGGCTTTCCGAGAAAAATATATAAATGACTATGTTAAATATGCTTTATATGGACAAAAATCTATTAGTGGCAGTATTTGTAGTTGTGGCTATTTCAAGCCTTTTTCTTATAAGCCTGAGCATAACCGGAATGGTCTCTTTAAGCGACGAGCCTTTTACGAGGCCTTTGTGCGTGTCTGACTCGGACTGCGTCTCCCCAGATGTTTGCTGCTATTTCTATGGCTCTGAAAGCGGGGTGTGCCACGATATCACGATGTGCCAGGAAGTACTTGAGTTGACAGCGCAGCCGAGAATGGAACAACCACGTGTTCTTAGCGAAGACTCTTCGAAGAACGAGTACTTGGCAGGCTTAATACTCGGCGTGGCGCTTATAGGATTCGTGATTTATTTTTCTGAGAAAGCACTCTCAGAAAAGTCTAAGGCATAAAATGTATGGGGACGCTGGGATTCAGAACGCATCTTTTTAGGAAAGCTGCACCAAAATTGTGGGGCTGGAAGCCCCACTTCCGTGGATGCGGCGGAAAACGCATGGGGACGCTGGGATTTGAACCCAGATCGGCCGGTATCTCTCGCTTCTAATGGCCATACCGATTCTTTAATCATCGCCCTTTAGCAGGGCTCATCGCTCCAAATAATAGCTCTGGAGCCGGCAATTCTAGCCAGGTTAAACTACGTCCCCGCGTATATTATTCCTTGGTTTTCTGTGGTTGTTTATAAATGTCGCGATAAAAGAATAATTAGCTATATGGAAGATAATTGTTTGGGGTCAGAATGAAAAATATTGGGTCGTGCTTCGGTTTTCAGCTTATCAAAATATCATCTGCTACTGGAACGATACATGTTGCTCCATGCTACGAATCCAGTGAGTCCTATTATGATTGCTCTTCGGTCTTCTGAAAATGTTTCATCGTATATTTCTGCAAAGATTGCTTTGTCGCCTATAGCGTGAGGATGCCTTGAAGCCTGCATTCTGCCAGGTATGAGTATTATTCTTGCTGCAAGACGTTCGTTGAAAAAAACTTTAACATTGAGGTCTTGGAGAGTACCAACTCCTAATGGAGATGTAACTATGTATTCTATGTGTTCAATACGGCCGGCTTCTTGTCCTCTGACGAACAATTTCTTTGTTTCATAATCTAGCATTCCAACATCTTCATCATTTTTATAGAAAAACATCTTTTTTTCCCTAATCCACATCTTTATATAGGTGTTTGCAGACCAAAGAATAATAAGACCTTGCGGCAATACATTTCTAAAAGAATTAAATGTTACTAATTGGTCTAATATTATTGTTGGAGTGTCAGGGTATTTCTCTGTGAACAAGTCCGTCTTATAAAGACCTCTGCTCTTGAATGTTGAAAGAGGATTGTTTGTGTTTATTACGTAAAAAGCGTTCTCCTTCAGTATGTCTACATTAGGAATGCCTAGCTCTGAAGCTCTTTTTCTTGCGCTTTCCTTAACATTTTTTTCTACTTCTTCAGGGTTCTCTAAAGCTACAGATGCTGATTTTGCCTTTTTTGCTATCAAATATATTATTACCCCAATGATCCCCATGAAAAATATGAATGGAAGAAAAATGAACAAGACACCCATGCCCATTGCAGAAATCATTGAAGGATGAAGTTGTTGTGGGTATATAAAAATATTATTATTTATCGCTAACTATC
>PWWA01000110.1 GCA_003562145.1 Candidatus Woesearchaeota archaeon
AAAAAAAGAAGAAAACCACGAAGAAAAAGGAAGAAACCGAAGCGGAAGAAAAAGCAATACTCGAGCCAATCGATGAAGAGGATACAAAGCAGCAAATCGTGATATCAAAGGATTGGACTCCTAAAACTACTGCTGGGAAAATGGTTTTTAACGGGGAAATCACAGACATCGACCAAATACTTGATAATGGGTTGCCCGTGCTAGAGCAAGAAATAGTTGACTCGTTACTGCCAGGCATGGAATCAGAATTATTAATGATCGGGCAAGCCAAGGGAAAATTTGGTGGTGGCCAGAGAAGGATTTTCAGGCAGACACAGAAAAAAACTAGGGAGGGAAACAAGCCCCATTTCACAACCATGGCAGTCATCGGCAACAAGGACGGCTACATAGGCCTAGGCCTCGGGAAGAGCAAAGAAACCGTTCCTGCAAGGGAGAAAGCTGTCAAAGCCGCAAAGCTCAACATCTTCAAGATAGCGCGTGGCAGCGGGAGCTGGGAATCCAACTCTAGGGAGCCGAACAGCATACCTTTTGCGGTGACCGGAAAATGTGGCTCCGTGGAAATAACGCTTATGCCTGCACCGAAAGGCAAAGGCTTATGCGTCGAAAAAGAATGCCAGAAAGTGCTGGCACTCGCCGGTATAAAAGATGTATGGTCGAAAACAAGGGGGCAGACGAAGAACAAGATAAACCTTCTCAAGGCATGCGAGCAAGCGCTAAGAAAGCTAAGCACGACCAAGATAAAGCCCAGGGATGTAGACGCATTATCATTCCAAGAAGGAAGAGTTGCAGGTGTTCAAAAATGAGCAAAGACAACGGCAAAATAGCAGTAATCCTTTTAAGGGGAACTATAAAAGCAAACGGAAAAGTAAAGGAAACGTTGAAGCTGTTAAACCTTCAAAAGAAAAACTCTTGTGTAATCCTGGACGATAACCCCGTCAACATGGGCATGGTGAAGAAATGCAAGGACTACGTAACGTATGGCGAGATAAGCACTGAAACCCTTGAAGAGCTAAAAAAGAAGAGGGGGAAGGAAAAGCAGAAGCACTACGCATTGCACCCCCCAATAGGCGGGTTTGAAAGAAAAGGCACTAAGAAATCATACTCAGAAAAAGGAAGCCTTGGCGACAGAGGCGAAAAAATCAATGACTTGATAAAAAAAATGATGTAATATGGCTCACAACAAGAGAAAAAAGAACTCGAGGCAGCGCGGCAGCTGGACTCATGGCTGGGGCGCCAAGAAAAAGCATAGGGGTGCAGGCCACAGGGGCGGAAGAGGCGCGGCTGGGAGCGGCAAGAAAGGAGACGCGAAAAAGCCTAGGTACTGGAAAGAAAAGTACTTTGGGAAGACAGGATTTACATCCCTGAAAAAAATTCATTCAAAAGAAAAAAGTATAAGCCTCTCAATGATAAACGACAAGCTAGACAAATGGAGTGCTGAAGGGCTGGCAGTAAAAGAAGACGACGCGCTAAAAATAGACCTTGGCAAAGCAGGCTACGCTAAGCTTCTCGGAACGGGAAACGTGAAAGCCAAGCTTGACGTAACTGTTAGCCAAGCATCCGCGAAAGCCAAGCAAAAAATTGAGGCGGCAAAAGGAAAAATAACTGTTTTATCAGAAACAAAAAAAGACTAGGAGCTAAAAAAGCAAAATGAGTTTTTACGATAACCTGATAAATAATTTACCGCAGGTAAAGCCCCCTTCACAGAAAAAATTGGGTTTCAGCGAGAAGCTGAAGTGGACGGGAATAATACTAGGTCTTTATTTCCTGCTAACACTAATACCTCTGTATGGCTTGGAGCATAACGCGTTAGAGCAGTTTCAGTTCCTAAGCATGATTCTCGGCGCTAGCTTCGGGAGCATTCTAAGCCTCGGAATAGGGCCTATTGTTACTGCGAGCATCGTCTTGCAGTTGTTGAACGGGTCAGGCATTGTGAACTTTGAGCTGACAAAGCCTGATGGGCGTAGGCGGTTCCAGGGCACCCAGAAATTACTAGCAGTGTTCTTCATAATTGTGGAATCTATAATATTCGTTGTTATGGGTGGCTTGAGGCCTGAGGCAGGCATAAGCTCATGGATACTTATCGGCCAGCTAATAATAGGGGGCTTATTCATTTTGTTCATGGACGAAATTGTGAGCAAGTACGGCTTCGGCTCCGGAGTTGGCTTGTTCATCGCTGCAGGTGTAAGCCAGCAAATAATAATACGTATTTTCAATCCTTTGCCCAGCCCTTTAAACCCTGATATTCCTGCTGGCGCGATACCTACTATTATTCAAAGCATTGGTGCTGGCCAAATGACTACTGTGAGCATTGAGTTAATGGCGATTATTGCTACCATAGCGGTTTTTGCATTCGTTGTTTTTGTTCAGGCTATGAAGGTAGAGATTCCTTTGAGCTTTGGCCGGGTAAAAGGTCATGGTGTGAGGTGGCCTCTTAATTTCTTGTATGCAAGCGTTATCCCTGTTATATTGGTGTCTGCATTAATTGCTAATATGCAGTTGTTAGCAAGGCTTTTTGAGAATATGAACATGCCCATATTCGGTACTTTTTCAGGCGAAGTTCCTGTGTCTGGCTTGGTTTTCTGGTTTTCATCGCCTAACATATTAGAGGAATTGGTTATTGGGACATTTGGGCTTGTAAGTGTTGGGCAGGCTTTGACGTATATATTTGTGTTTGTGGTGGGCGCGACTGTTTTCAGCATTTTCTGGGTTCAGACAGCTGGTCTTGATGCTGGTAGCCAGGCGAGGCAGATGATGGCTTCAGGATTGCAAGTCCCGGGTTTCAGG
>PWWA01000054.1 GCA_003562145.1 Candidatus Woesearchaeota archaeon
ATCGAGGTAGTTAGCAGTAACCCGTATCACGTAATCACCCGGAGTGATATCAGGTGGCAATTCGACGTGGCGAAGAATAGAGAGGCTTGTCTTAATGAAAACATTAGAGGAATACGTCCAAATAGTTTCTGTGCCCTCAATGTTCTGGATTGAAAAGAATAGCTGCACAGGGTACTCCCTATCGGAAAGCAAGTTCGTTAAATCCGTTCTGAAAGTAAACTTGGAGCCAGGATAAATATTCCTGTCAGGCATTGCTATCCCTATAAGCAAAGCTTGAATCGGTATTCTTTCGCGGTCAATTATCTCAACGATTACAGGTATTGTTTCCTCTATGCCTCCGGTTAAGTTAATGGTTCCATTATAGAAGCCAGGTGACTCGTTCCCAAAAAATGTCAGGGTTGCACTGCCATCGCCGCGAGGATTAATAATCATTGAGTTCTTGTCAATAGATGTTATTTTTGCTACGTCCCCTGTTATTTCTATGTTTACCTGCATGCTGCTAGGCCTAAAGCTCTGTATGAACAATGTTTCCTGGGCGAACTCGTCTTGGCGTATACGCTTCGTGATGCGGTTGAAAGGAATCCAATAATCCTGTCCTTCTATCTCCATGGGGCGCTCAATGACAGGGTCGACTTCCCCGGGGCCCCGGTCAGGGCCAAAATCAGGACCTATATCAGGACCTACATCTGTGAAGTCAGTGGGAGGTACATATAGCTCAAGTATGATGTTGTGCTCTGTAACATTGTTCTCGAATATGGTTACATTATTAACATATATGTTGTACCCTGTGCGTATCGCAAAAATATTCCTTGTGCCTACATCCGTAGTAATCGTGTAGTAACCAGTAGCATCAGAAACATTAGAGTGGCGGCCGACAACTACTATTGTATCCTCTATCGGGTTGCCGGCTATGTCTGTAACATATCCTTCCACTACTCCGAATGTTCCTGGCTCATCCTCACCTATGGGGCACTCGATGTAAGGGTCCAAGAAAATGTAGTACTTAGTGGTCTGGTTGTTGGGTATGGGGAGCATCATCTGGTAATTATAAAAGCGGTTGTTGAAGCCGCGGACAAGTGTTTCCTCGATGATGCCAACAACAACGTAGTTTCCGTTCTCATCTTTTAACAATCCTGCCTTATAAGTTCCGTTATCTGTGCCGCTGCCAACATATGTATGAACCGCAGGTATATTAGGGATGAAGTTAGGGCCTAATTGTATACTTATTGTTTCTGTGAATGTGTTCGTGGCAGAATCATAATACGTATCATCAATTCCTATGAAAGCATCTATCTCTGCATGAGTCGCAGCCTCCAAAGTAGGCACAGAAACTTCGTGCTCAGGAACAGTGCTCGCAAATAATAAGGTAGGCTCACCGCTTCTTAAGCATTCAAAGAACATATTTGCTTCAGTCATGCTTCCAGGGGCTATATCGAACTCCCATGGCTGCTCCTGTCCTACGCCGAAAGCAGCGCCGTAAAAGCCAGCCCAGTTATGCGCGGGCTTCCTGAACAAAAGGTTCAATTGGTATATGAACCCGCCGTGCCCTTCATGAAAAGCAATGTAGCCAGTGTATACGCCTACGCCCATCATGCTAAGGACGCTTATCACCACGAGGACAATCTTAAGTGTTTGCCATGACAACGAATAATTCTTCCTAGGCCTCTTATCCCTCAGAGCTTCATCTATCGTTATGTCCCTGCCCTGGAATATTGATTTCAGTTTCCTCTTAGGCTTTTGCTCATCCATTTTTTAGCTGTTCTTGTATTGCAATCATTTGCTCCCTGAAAGTCTTCTGCGCTTCAGCGCTTAAACCGTTGTATGCTTCTATTGCCTTATTGTAAAGCTTAACCGCGGTATCCCTATCTTTTTTCTTTACGGATTCATGCATACTGGTTATTAGCTGAGAAAAGTATTTTTCATTAAGCGCACCAGCGAGTAACAAGGCTTCTTCGTACACTTTGTTCTTTACACTCCTAGGCGCGTTTTCGTAAAGAATTTTTACTTGCTTGTAAATAAGCGTTGCTCTATCAATATTACTAGCTTCCAAGTAATCTTTCGCATCATTTACCAAAGCCATGATTTCCTTTACTTTCTTATCCTTGAACAACGAAGAGATAAAGTCCCTGGCTTTCTCAAATAAGTTCAAAGCGTATAATATGTAAGCAATTAATATTAACAGCAATAATACGACTAGCCACGCAGTCGAGTCCATGTTTATGCTGGCAAAGCTTATGTAACCTGTTAATGGATTGGAAGCAGCCCTTGTTGACTTGAAAGCGCTTTCCGACATTATGGCTGTGTACGCTTTCTTGGCTTCTTCAAGGCTTTCATACCCTTCTGTGTAGTACGTTATTTGCTCAACTCTTTCAAGCCTTATCAGCTCGTTTCTCTTTATTACGTCGTGCTCAGATATTATTTCTAGGCCACCAGAAAAAACCCTTGGTATTTTTTCTAGGATGAACTGGTTCCTGGTCAGATCCCCTGCATATTCTATTTCTTTGTGGATAATCGTGATTTCTCTTACGTCGCCACTTATGAATGTTATCCTTGCATGAAAAGCAGTAGTCCTAGTCATTATCTTCCCTTGCAAGTCTTCAAGCTCCCTAATGTCCAAGTGGCCCTGTATATTCCTTTCCTCTTGGTATAACCGGGCGATTTCCTTAAGCTCTTCCCTATCCGGAAAGTTGATGAAGTCCTCTGACCGCAGCACCTCTAAGTCTAGGGGAGTATTCTTTTTATGGCCC
>PWWA01000119.1 GCA_003562145.1 Candidatus Woesearchaeota archaeon
CACAACGAGGGCGATGTCTGGGCTAACCCTTTCCATTTAAACATAATAATACCTGAAGGTATCAGGGTCGTATCAAGAGGCTCTTTCGAGGAAACCAGTACGGGCTTAAGGATTGCTTCAAGCCTTTCACCGGGGGAGCAAAAGAAGTACACGTTTAGGTTTGAAACCACTGATTATGGCGACTTAAACATTAACTATACTTTGGCTTATTGGTTCGGCGATGAATCAAAGCAGAAAACTGGTTCGAACAGGGTCCGCGTCGCTGAGCCGCACAGAATCACGGTTTCCTTTGCACCAAAAACATTAGAGGTCTTTGAAAGGGCTAACTTAATAGTAAAAATAGAAAACTTGGAGAGCACAGCGGACCTCGTCGTGAAAAGGCTGGAGATTCGCGGCCCTGCCCAAGCAGACTACACTGCGCTGAGAAACCTTAGGCCTTCATGGCCAGGCGTATTCGTAAATGACGTGCAGAGAATCAGCGGCACCACCGAGTTCCGCTTAAGCGTGGCTCCAAGGCTTACAGGCGACCACAAAATAGAAGGAGTTATCATCCTCGAATCCCATGGCAGGGAATTCGAGAAGAACTTCAGTGAAACCATGAAAGTCAGCGCAAAAGGCCTTATCATAAATGCGTATTTTGACAAGACAACCATGCGAACCGGGAGCAATTACCGCTTCACATATGAACTAAACAACAATAACCCCAGCCTAATATTCCGTGACTTCCGAGTAAATATCCAGAGCGAGCTATTCAACGAAACACTAACATTGGATGAGCTTAGGCCTATGCAGCTCGAAAGGCTTCTAAGAAAAGACTTCGTTGCACCTATGATTACGGATGACAAGAAGTACCCTGTTAATATAACTACTAGTTATGTTACTGAGGCAGGGGAAAGGCTGAGCTTCACTGAAAGAAAAGAATTAACCATTACAGGTGCAGGCTCCTTGCTAACGGTTAGAAGCAATGCTAATCCTTCAAGGGTTGAGCCAGGCGAAGAAATAATCGTGGAAGTAAAAGTGACTAATCCCACGGATGATTACCTGCGCAGCGTAACGGTCTCGGATGAATTCCCTGAAGGCCTTATCCGTGTCTCAGGCCCTACTAGTTTCCAAGGCGCTCTCTCCGGCAGGGAAGAAAAAACCGCTTATATTTACAAGCTAAAAGTGCCAGTGGATTACAGGTACGAAAAAATCACTATTTCAACAACTGCATCCATTGACGACGTTGGTTATTCACGGCAGGAATCTGTGAGTGTAAGCGTTATAAACATCGATGACCCTATCCCTGTAGATGAAGGTGATGCCGCGCCTGTTACTGGGAGTCCTGGCAGGGAGCCAAGTGAAAGAGTTGAGAAAGAGCCGCATTTCTTTGTACGCCTGGTTAACTCGATAGGAAGCTTTTTCGCGGGCTTATTCGGCAGGTAAAGCTTCTTTTTTTTAGGCAGGGATTCCTATGAAGATGTTGTGCTTATCCCTTAAAAGCCTTATTGTTATCATTCCTTTTTTCTTTGCACAATTAGTTACTGTTATCGTTCTTTCCTTGGCGGCGCATAAGCACTCATTCTCTAAACGCCCATTGGCCTTTATCTCGGCTTTAATTACCTGCCCTTTCCTATAAGGCTTTTCCAAAGTCTTATCTTTGTAAATCCCGAAAACGTTTTCGTCCACTATTAGCTTCACGCCGTGCTCCCTTTCTTTTTCCCTTAAATAATCATAGAATTCATCCCATGGCTTCTCCTTAGCAATGTTCCTGCCGCCCTTATAGTTAAGATAGTTTTGTATTCCTATGCCCGGCCACTTCCTGTTCTTTATCGTCTTGCTTAGCCTGATAACATCATCTATATCTTCCTCGTTATGCCCTGGTATAAGCACTGGTGCGAGCAAGACATCTATTTTGCCTTCGCAGTACTTTATCATACTAAGAATGTTATCCAATGGGTACGAGCCGTTCATCAACCTCTCTGCTTTCTCCTTATCCAATGTATGGATTGAAAGGTTTATCCTGTCCAGCCCCGCCTCCACTAGTCTATCGATGAGTTTTGGGTGCAGGGTTACCCCGTTAGTGTTTATCGAGACCACTTCTACGTTCTTTATCCTTTTAAGGCCTCTTATTAGCTCGACGAGCTTCGGGTAAAGCAAAGGCTCGCCTTGGGGCCCGATGTTAGCCTCAACACCATGCCTTTTTATGCTTGCAAGCTTCTCAAACTCTTCCACCAAGTAATCTTTCTCCACAACTATATCCATTTTGTCATTAATGCCTTCGCTTACAGAGCAGAAAACACAGCTGAGATTGCACCCAGTCAATGGCTTTACCTCAATAATATTGCTTCCTCTATCAACTAATCCGAACTCATTGCTTCCCATCAAAGGAATCCCCGTATTCCTATGTACGTACAGCGCTGGCTTGCCCCTCACCATGTGCACAAGCCCCTGAAAGCCTTTCTCTAACAACAAAGAAAACTTATTATTAGCACGCTTGTCAGGACAATCAAAAAGCAGTGCATCACCCTCCACCCTGAAACGCGCAACGCCCTCCAAATCCTTTCTTTCAAGGTAAAAATAATAGCTGCCCATAAAAACAGCCTTTACTTTTCCGTTCTCCTCCCTGAACTTCAAATCCTCGTACTCAATCCTTGCAACCATGCCAGCCGAAGTAAGTATCAGCATTATTTTAAATGTATCCATAACCCCCCCCAAAAAAAATAATATTTATATAGCCTAAGGGGGGCTTTA
>PWWA01000021.1 GCA_003562145.1 Candidatus Woesearchaeota archaeon
TCCTTGTCTGTGCACTCCCAGAAACCTTTCTCCCATCTATATGCACATCGTTTATGGGCTTGAAAACAGCCTTGACTCCAAGTATTTCAAGCGCTTTAACGATCCATCCGCAGATTTCCTCGTAAGACTTAACAATATCCCTTGGGAACTCGCTTTCAGGAGCTATAACGCTATAAGTAATCTCTCCTTCGCGGTCGTGGTAAACGCTACCGCCTCCGGTAATTCTCCTCACAATATCTATGTTTTCAGATTCACATAGTTCAAGATTGACTTCTTGTTCGATTCCCTGAAAGTGCCCGATGCTCACACAACTAGGATTCCAAGTATAAAACCTTATTGTGGGCATGGATTTTCCCTTGGCAACTAATTCTAGTATTGCTTCATCAATAGCCATATTGGTTTTCGCGTCAAATTCCTTAGCTCTTATCAGTCTGTACTTCATCCAAGCATTCACCTATCATTTCCACTAAATCCCTTGGCGCTATGCCTACAAGACCAGCGTTTTCTTCCACAAGGACTTTCTGAATTCTTCTTTCTGCTTCACCAGCATCGAACGGGAGGTTCATACTTCTTAATGAGCATTCAATTTTTTCGAGTGTATCTTCCGGGTACAAAAAGAAATCACCTGTAACCTTAACAGATACAACAAGACCTTTCTCAACCACGATTTTCACCCTGGCGAACTTCCCGCCTTCAATCTTCCTTTTGTTTGTGATAATCATTTTCTTTCAATAATCCTTAATGCCTGCAGGGCAATAGCCAATTCTTCATCTGTTGGTATAACCATTACCTTAACGGAAGAGCCCTTAGAAGAAATAATCCTTTTATTGCCCTTATTCTTAGCATTGTCAATATTTACTCCTAGGTATCCAAAGTAATCAAGTATTTTCTTCCTGACAAATGGGTTGTTCTGGCCTATGCCCGCAGTGAAAACAATTGTATCAACGCCATTCATAGCAGCGGCATAAGCACCAATTTGCTTCGCGATACTATAAAAGAACATCTCTGCTGCGAGCCTCGCCCTTTCATCCTTGCTGCTCATTAAATCCCGCAAGTCATGGCTACTCCCTGAAACGCCGAGCAACCCGGATTCATTGTTCAAAATCATGCTTATTTTTTCTAAGCTTATCCTTTCGTGCTTCATCATATACGGTATAATCGCAGGGTCCAAAGACCCTGAACGCGTGCTCATAACCACTCCCTCTAAAGGCGTAAAGCCCATAGAAGTATCCACGCTCCTCCCATTCCTTATAGCGGTTACCGAGCACCCATTCCCAAGATGGCAGGTAATAACTTTTCCTTTCAATCCCCTAGAAACATACTCGTGGCTTATCCCGTGAAACCCGTACCGCCGAATTCCTTTTAAGTAGTACTTGTAAGGCAGCCCATAAGCTTTCGCCTTCAAAGGCATGGTTTGGTGGAAAGCAGTGTCAAAAACAGCAACCTGCGGAACCTTTAGCTTCATGAAAAACTCAATAACTTCGATCTCAGGAATATCATGCAAAGGCGCGAGCTCCGAAACCTTCCTAAGACTCAAAAGCAAAGCCTTATCAACCTTTCTCGCACCACTAATCTCCCCGCCATGCACAACCCTGTGCGCAACGCATCCAATGCTCGAAACATCTACTCTCATAATTATTCTCCTAACACTACTCTCCCTTTCTTTCTTCGTAAAAACATTTTCAAAATTATCCTTCCCAACAAGCTTTCCATTCCTGAAATAGGAATACTTGACTGAAGAGCTCCCAACATTCATAACAAGAACATCACGCTTCATTTTCTCCCCGCCTGAACCGCAGTCATAGCTGCCACTAACACGATATCATCAACACTGCAACCCCTGCTCAAGTCATTAATCGGCCTCGCGAAACCCTGAGATATAGGACCTATAGCCTGGAAGCCTGCAAGCCTCTCAACAAGCTTATAAGAAATATTCCCGCTGTCTAAATCAGGAAACACTAGCACGTTAGCATCGCCCTTAACCAAAGATGAAGGTGCTTTGCTTCTTGCAACCTCAGGGACAATCGCAGCATCCACTTGCAACTCGCCATCAACAACAAAACCTTTTGCTTTCCTCCTCACAATCATAGCAGCTTTTGAAACCTTATCAACTAATTCATGCTTTGCAGAGCCTTTAGTGGAAAAGGAAAGCAACGCAACTTTTGGCTTAAAGCCAAGCATCTTAGCACTACTAGCAGTACTTAAAGCAATCTCTGCCAAAGCAGCAGAATCAGGATTAATATTCAGAGCGCAATCCGAAAAAAACAATGCCTTTTCATCCCTGGCCATTATAAAAAAAGTTGAAGCAACCCTAACACCCTTCTTTAACCCTATTACGCGTAGCGCTGCCCTAAAAGTATGAGCCGTAGGATGGCTTGCTCCTGAAACTAATCCATCAGCTCTTCCTTCACGCAGCAACATTGCGCCGTAGTAAATAGGCTCTTTAACAAGCTTTTTTGCTCCTTGGCGTGTAATGCCTCTTTTCTTAACTAGCACATATAGATTCCTAGAATAATCAATAACGGGATTTTCAGGATCCATAATTTCTATTCCTGCAATGCTAAGCCTGAGCCTCTTCATATTACTTACAACTTTTTTCGGGTTCCCTATAAGCACAGGAACACAAATCTTTTTCTTCCCTAGCATGCTGGCGGCTTCCAAGACTCTTTCATCACCGCTTTCTGGGAAAACAATTCTTTTAGATGATGCTTTAGCGCGCA
>PWWA01000062.1 GCA_003562145.1 Candidatus Woesearchaeota archaeon
AGCATCAATATCCTTGGACTCATCAAGGTTAAGGCAAGACGCGTAAGGAATAAAGCGCTCTACGAATTTTTCATCATAACCAATACCCGTCCTTTCAACCATTTTCTTGATAACTGGTGGAAATGCAGAATCATACATCGTGCCTTTTCCCTGTGAGAACCAGGCAACCCTTTCGTGTCCCATGCCCATATCAAGGACTCTTAGCTTGAGTTCCTTGTCCCCTGCTTCTGTTTGCTCGTATAGCATATAAACCTGGTTTGCCAGCTCTACGCCGTAGCTGAAAAACTCCATGCAAGGCCCGAAATTGCCGCCTCCTGCCCACGCATCCTCATGCAAAACAAGGTCTTCTTTTCTTATTCCAACTCCTCTAATAAACCAGTCCATTAAATCCGTAAAATACTTATCCTGGTCCCAGTCCTCTTTATTGTTAAAAGCATGCTGGCCTATCATTACGAAGCCCGTATTGTGGGCCATTGTAACCCCTACGTTATCAACATCGTTAAACCTAAGGCAGAACTGCGGCACAACTAACGGGTTCGCCGGTGGGTCGACTTCTCCATTAACTACGTATGGCTGGAAATCATAAATGCTTGCCTGCACGAAATCAGTATCATCCCTCCACCTCGCCACAACAGAATACCTTGGTATAGGAGTGTATCCCTTATCCTTAAACATCTTGCTGAACTTAGTCCATGCCTGCACATAATCCATCTTGTTCTTAGCAGGCTTCTTATCCAAGAAAGTAAAGCCCCCGCTGCACGCAGGGTCCCCGCAGGCACGCCTATCCTGTTCAGCCGTCCAGAAATAAGTGCCGCACGAGCACTTCTTTCTCGCATACCCTTTCTTCTTCAAAACTTTCGTAGCATAATACTTATCCGGGTCCTTGCTTGCAATAGCTTTGAATTTCTTTTTAACTTCTTTATCAGGCAACATAATTAATGGAAGAAAGAAAAGCCATATTTATATATTATGGTTAAATCATTGAAAAAGTATTTAAAATAATTGTTTCTACGCAGGATTATGAGGCTTTCAAGAGCTGAACGCGCGGAAAGGAAAAGAAAGAGAAGAAACCTGGTTATGGGCTTGGTACTGGTTGGCATTATGCTGTTTAGCATTATTGCGTTTGCAACGTTCGACCAAGGATTTGGCTCGGGGAACATTATAGAATTCAACGGGTACGAATTTACAGCTAGGCAGGTTCAGGGTGGAGTTCTTCTGTTTGCCGATATCCAAGGCAGGGAAATCGGTTTCTATGCAGACCCCTGGGAGACAACTACACATATAGTTGTAGACCAGGAAATAAGAGTTGTACTGGGTGATGCGGGAACGATTGTTTTTGCTTCAAAGCCAGTAACTTTGGCGGGACAAGTGGGAATTGACCAGGCGTTCCAGGAACTCTTAATAAGGGACTTGCAGTTGTTTTCAGGCAAATCTATTCTTCGTGCGCAGACAGAACAAGATGTTTTTATGGACTACCCGTTGTTGGACTGCTCTAACGCTTCAAGCAGTACACCTATCATAATAACCGGTGAGCCCTTGCAGGATGAAAAAGCAATCACAAGCATTGAAGGCTATGATTATTGCTTTAATCTCAATTCCCAGGGACAGGATATAATACTTTTAAGGGATTACTTAATACTATTATTAAACGGCGTGGTAAAATGAAAAAAGCTGTGAAGAAGAAAAAATCTGGGGGAGCGGAAAAAAAGCCTTTTATTTCAAACAAAGCACTAGTACAAATACTGGTTTTGCTTGGGATTCTCCTATTAATCTATGTAGCTTATGCTTTACTCTCAAGCCTCAAGGAAGAGAAGTCATACGAATACAATGGATACGAATTCGTGCTAAGCCAGGACGGTTTTTGGAGGATTCCCCTTCAGGCATGGTACGGTGAAAGATATTTCTTCTTTTACAATCATCCCTCAGACGTGGAAGGTTACGATTACGATCCCAGGGTTAACACTTACCTCGCAATAGTCCACAGGAACAGCGGCGGGGTAGTAATCGCACTTGATCCTGAATACGCCCATGAACCTGCTGGTTCCATGGCTTCAGTAGAAGTGGCAAAGATAACAAGCCAGATTTTTGGCATGCCCACCACTGCCGCTTACACAAGCCCAATACCTGGCGAAGATGACCTGCCCATCGTGAATTGCAATAATGCTTCCGAAGAATTATTCGTCTTGAATGTGAGGCTTAACGGCAATAACTCTGTAGGTATTGAAAGGGATTTTTGTGCGGCGCTATACGCTGAAACTCCTCGTGACGCTGTAAACCTTGCAAGCTTATTCGTTTACAAAAACCTAGGCATTATGAAGTAAAAATGGAGCATTATTATTCTGAAAAGCAAAGTTCTCCGCTTAAGCTTTCAAAGAAAAAAATCAATGTAAACAGCGACGAATTCGAATTGTACACTGCTCCGGGCTTATTTTCCAAGGGTCATTTGGACGCTGCTTCCAAGATACTAATAGAGAACGCAGAACTCCCCGTAGAAGGCAAAGTCCTAGACCTCGGATGCGGTTACGGCGTAATAGGAATATCTTTACTAAGAAAAAATCCTTCGCTCAAAGTTTCTTTCAGTGACGTGAATGAGCGGGCACTAATGCTTACAAAGAAAAACCTGGAATTACTGGGGTTAAAAGGAAAAATTATTAAATCATTCCTATTCGAAAACATAGA
>PWWA01000073.1 GCA_003562145.1 Candidatus Woesearchaeota archaeon
TATTTGAAATGCTTGCTTTAAACAAAATAGAATTATCAATAATGCCAAATATTTTTTCTATTTCTTCATCACTATAACTTTTTCTGAGTTCTTCAAGCACAAAATCAGAATAAACAATTATTATTTCTTCCTTCACAGCCTTTTTAAGGAGCTCAAGAGCCCATTCACCAAGCGGCCTAAATTTATCTGAGCGGTTCTCATAATAATCTCGCCAGATGCTCGTATCAAGATATATTTTCATAAAAAAACAATAAATAAGATTTTTAATATGTTTTATTATGCAGCATAATGAGAATTTCCGGATTATTCCGGAAGAAACACGAATTATTGTTCTCCTATGACTGCTTTGTAGTCGTCGATGAACCTGCGCATGTCTTCTAATAAAACTGCGTTTGGCTTGCACTTAATAACCATTCCGTCTAAGTACATCAGGCTTTTGATTATGCTGAACATTCCTTTCTCGAATTCCATACCTGAATTTACGCCTAGCTTTATTGTGTCCATCATTTTCTTTGTTAGGCTAACCTCGGAAACGCTTTTACCTTTGAAGTCGGAGTATAATGACAAGAATTTTTTTTCGAATAACTCGTATTTTTTTCCTGATAATTTCTTGAAAGCCATATCATTTAAGTGCTTCGCTGATTTCTTATAGTCATAAACGCTTAATGCGTCGAAGAACCAGAACAAGTTCTTCCTGAGCTTTTCGCTTACCTCGCCGATGGCGCCGGTATCAACGAAGTATATCTTGTCTTTGCTCTTAATCAAATTACCTGGGTGTATGTCTCCGTGGAATGTGCCTATGCCGAACATGTAATAGCCGTGTATGTAGAATAAGTCCAGCAATTCCTTGTAATCCAGTTTTTTTTCTTCTAGCAACTCGTCAAAAGTCTTTCCTTCAACTAAGCTTGTCACCAATACATCTTTGTTGGACGATTCGTAGTATATTTTTGGGAAGCCTGGCTTTGAGCCCTTAAAAGATTTTTTGTTGTCCAAAAATATTTTTTTGAGGGTTTCGCTTCCCTGAGCTTCTTTTCTTAGGTCTAGTTCAGCCAAAGTATTCTTTTCTATATCATCTAGTATTCCTTCGGGGTCAGCGACTTTCCTAAGCTTAGGGTAAAAGAAAATGATGAACTTCAATAGCCTTCTTAGCTTCCTGACATCTCTTTCGAAGTGCTTCTTAAAATCTTGTTTTACAATCTTAACAACTACTTTCTTTCCCGTTTTGTCTTTGGCCATGTGGACTTGGCCTATGCTTGCAGACGCGAAAGGCTTCTTTTCAATATCTTTTATTTCTGAGAAGAATTTCTTTTGGGCTTTATTTTGTAGTATTCTCCACGCGTCTTCCTCGCCTATCCTTATTGTTTGCCTGTATAGCTTTGATAGATGCCTGCATTTTTCTTCGTTAAGGAAATCAATTCTTAAGGCGTATACTTGTGCTATTTTTACAGCGAGTAATCCTTTCCTCTGGATTTTTTTTAGGTCAGGCTTTTTCTTAAGATAAATTTCTCTCATAAGGGAAAAGAATTGGAGCCAGTTCAATTTTACACCTCTAGGTTCTTTGTAAAGAATTTGATTTTGTAATGCTTTGAGATCATGTTCGCTGTTATTCTTCCGGATTCGTAAATCGTTGGCAGCCCTGAGCCGGGGTGTGTGCCTCCGCCTACTAAGTAAGTGTTTTCCAGTTCTTCGAATTTGTTTCTTGGCCGCCAGTAAAGCATTTGGCTTATTGTGTGTGCTAAGTTAAATGTTGCTCCGTAGTATACATTGTTTTGTTCCCAGTCATTAGGAGTTAATATTTTCTCGTATTTTATGTGTTGCCTTATGTCTTTCATGCTTGTTTTTTCCTCAATTTTTTTGAGTATTAGTTCCCTGAAGGCTTCTTTTTCTTTTTTCCAATCGATTTTTGACTGGTTATTAGGAACTGGTACCAAGACGTATAAGGCGGAATGGCCTTTGGGTGCAAGCGTTTCATCGTTTATGCTCGCATTCCTAATGTAGAACGAAGGGTCTTTGGACAACACTTTTTTTTCGCTTATCTCATTTAAGTTATTCTTGTAGTCGTCTGAGAAGTATATTGCGTGGTGCTCCTCTTTGTATAACTTGTCTAAGCCAAGGTACAGCATGAATGTTGAGCACGAATAATCCTTTGTTTTCAGCTTTTCAGGGCTCCACTTCTTAAGTTTTCCTTTAGGTACTATGTTAGTCATTGCGTATGCGAAGTCAGCGTTAACAATGATTTTGTCCGCATATTTTTTTTCGCCGTTTTGAAGCTCTATCCCAATGGCTTTCTTATCTTTCATCAGGATTCTTTTGATAGGTGAATTCAAGTGGATTCTGCCTTTTTCTTCTTTTATGACTCTAGCCATGGCTTCGCTTATCTCGCTTAAGCCGCCTTTAACATGGTAGACTCCGAATGCGTATTCAATATACGGAATGATTATGAATTGGCCGGGGCAAGTCCACGGGGACATCCCGAGGTACTTGGACTGGAATGTAAAGCAAATCTTTAACTCGTCACTCTTAAAATAATTATCAAGTATTTGCATCATGCTCTTAGTAGTTGCGATATAAGGTATTGCTTTCAAGAAAACAGGCTTAAAATATTCCTTGAAAGAACTGTAATCTTTTTGGAGGCATGGAAAAAACCTTTTGAAACGAACACTTTCTTTTTCCATGA
>PWWA01000042.1 GCA_003562145.1 Candidatus Woesearchaeota archaeon
CATAGGAACACTATCCATACGAGGACTAATAAACGTTCCTGTAAAGCCGAGGCGTGATGTAAGAGGAGAAAGCGAGAGAAAGTATAATGTGAAGCTAATACGCCCTTTCATTGAAAACATAGAAGACCTCATACTATCAAGCTTTAGGGGGAATACGCCTTACGAAGAATTCAACTTGCTCAAAGGAAACCTTTTCAGCGCGATGAATAAGAGGGATAAAAAATTCGTGGAAGGCCTAACGGAGAAAGTGATAAGGCAATACGAATACAAAAAAGTCTACTTAGCCTGGAACGCAGTAGAAAGGGACTTGTTCGGAGAATCAGAGATTGCAGGGTACGACGTCGCGTGCGCTTTAACATTCCTCCATAAACTAAAGAAAGAAGGAAATCTCGATATTAAAGAAAAATTAAACCTTGATGAATGGAAAACCATTATGCCCTTCGACTATTTTAGCAATCCAGAACTCGCATTAAACGTCTTGCTTATGAAGCACGACTTAGGAAAAGATACAAGGGGAACCGAAAAAATAGAGCGAATGTATGGTATAGACAGGTCTAATTTCGACAAAGTTGCCAGCGAACAATTTAATAACGCACTTAACAAAGGAATAGTAACAAGGAACGTTGTTGTTTCAAGACATAACTTTGATGACCAGGCATGGGCCGCGGTTTACGCGCTGACACAACACCACTATTTGAAAGGGGGAAGATACGCAGGCTTCACAATTGAGTTCAAAGACACATTAAATGAAACAACATCAATAGTCTTTGAAAGAATACCTAACTACCCATTAAGTAATTCTAATCTAAAGCTAAGCACGAGAATCGTGTTTGACCAGCTAAGAGGATTGCCTTACAGCCTATACAAGAATTTTTCAGTACCCAAAGATTTCGATGCAAGAGGATTAAAAATAAGCCCAAGAAAAATGATTAATTTTGCAAAGGACGTCAAGGACAACAGGTACAAAGACCACAAATGGGGAGAATATGATTATATGACCGGGAAACCCGCCGAATGCTCGTTATGGGAACCATCATTCGAAGTAAGAAAAACACAATCAGAATACGCTGAAAAAGAAGGGCTGTATTTAACGCCTTCCATGATAAGGCATAAATACATCAAAAGCTACCAGGGAAAAGCACTTAAGAAAAGGTTCAAGAAAAAACGATAAGGGATTCATCCCACAGCTCTCCTAACATCAACTGTTTCCGCAGAGTTAACGCCTTCAATACCTGTTAATGTTTTCTCAAGGGATTCTGGGCTGCCAAGATTTTCATCCATCACAAAAGTAATCTTCAAAGCCTTCAAGCCAAAGGCAATAGGCTCAATCTCAGACCTCGTGTCGCCTTCGCCAGCGTACGCAGCAATATGCTTCTTAGCCTGTTCTTCAACAACCCCTAAGTCCGTGTCAGGAGACACAGGCATTATCTTTATCGTTACTATCGCATTAGCCATAAGTATTACCTCCAAAAAAGAATGTCTTAGTTAGGGCCTGTGAACCCGCATTGCGGACAAGTGTACTTGGCCACAATTTCCCTTGCATGCCTAGAGCGCACTATTTCGTACTTGCCACAACTAGGGCAAAGAAAAGTAGTGGATCCCTGGTCATTCGTAATCCTTGTATTCATAGATACGCATTTTTTCTTAGCTTCCATGAAGCACGAGAAATAAAGGCTTGTTTATAAAGATTGCGCTGGTATTCTACGTGGAAAAAGGATTGAAGCCACTACGTAGAAGATTCTTTAAAGGCAGGAACCTAGGCTCCGGTAACTCATCCCAGTCGAACCACTCCCATGAATCGCATTTATCAGGTTCCAACACTTGTGGCTCTCCTGGATGCTTTTCCGCAATCACATAAAGAGTTATGAAATGCCTGTTTTCCTCTTGAAAGAAATCGTTTGTATAGGGACCAAGTCTAAGATTTTTTATTTTTAACCCTGTTTCTTCAAGGACTTCGCGTTTTGCACAATCAAATATTCCCTCTGCGTAATCAAGCTTGCCGCCAGGAAAACTCCATGTTCCCGCTCCATGAGCATTCTTTCTCTTACCCAAAAGAACTTTTCCATTATCCGTAATAATAACTCCTATTCCTACTTCGGGTCGAGAACTCATTTTTTCAAAGCAGCTTTTATTAGTCCATCAAACAAAGGATTTGGCTTTAAAGGCCGCGAAGTGAATTCAGGGTGAGCTTGCGTGGCAAGGAAAAACGGGTGGTCTTTTCTTTCTATGAACTCAACTAGTTTACTATCAGGGCTAAGACCAGAGAATATCAACCCCTTTTTTTCTAGCTTGTCATGGTAATCAGGGTTTACTTCGTAGCGATGCCTGTGCCTCTCAAGAATTCTTTCTTTTCCGTACAACCCAAAAGCCTTAGTGCCTTTTTTAAGAACTGCCTCGTAATCGCCAAGGCGCATAGACGCACCATAATTCTTAGCTTCCAAGTTCTTCTTCTGCTCTGGGAGAACGTCAACAATGGGATCTTCCGAAGAATTATCTATTTCAGCGCTGTTAGCAGTTTTCATTCCAATAACATTTCTCGCGTGCTCAATCACAGCTAATTGCAACCCGTAGCACAATCCAAGGAAGGGAATCTTTTTTTCACGAGCATACCTAATTGCTTGTATTTTGCCCTCTACTCCAGTGCACCCAAAGCCCCCTGGAACAATTAATG
>PWWA01000056.1 GCA_003562145.1 Candidatus Woesearchaeota archaeon
ATATATAAGCTCAACCGTAAAAGCAGCCAGGGAGATACTCGCAAATATGAACTACCCAATTATTATGAAGTTCCCCCAAGGAACACAAGGAAAAGGCGTGCTATTCGCGGATTCCTTTGGCTCTGCATCATCCATCCTTGATGCATTATCAGAGTTAAAGCAATCGTTCATAATACAGGAATACATAGACACTGATAGCTGTGATATACGTGCTATAGTTGTAGGGAGCAAAGTCGTGGGGGCTATGATAAGAAAAGGGGGCCCGGAAGAAAAAAGGTCTAATATACATGCAGGGGGGCTGGGTGAGCCCATAGAGCTTGACGATACATCTAAGGAGATAGCGGTGAAAGCTGCGAAAGCAACAGGCGCAGATATTTGTGCGGTGGACATGCTTGAAAGCGCTAAGGGCCCCTTGGTTATAGAAACTAATATTAGCCCTGGTCTGCAGGGGATTGTTAAGGCTACGAAGATAGAAATACCTGATAAGATTGCGAAGTTCCTGGCAAAGAAGACTAGTGAGTGGATAGAGCAGAAGACGAAGAAGAACAAGAAGGATATAATGGATGATGTTAATCTTAAGGGCATGGAGAGCAATATTATTACGAGCCTTGACTATAGGGGAACGAGGATTTTATTGCCGGAAATAGTGACTAAGGTGTCCGCGCTGAAAAGCGCTGAACAAGTAGAAATAATAATCAACAAGGACAAGGTAACCCTGAAAAAGCTGGATATATCATAAGAATTTCTTTTCATGCATTAATAGCCATTTCTTGCGCCAAAGGCCTGCGCTGTAACCACCTATGCTTCCATCGGAGCTGATTACGCGGTGGCAAGGGATGATAATCGGGATAAGGTTTTTCTTGTTTGCGTTTCCTATTGCTCTTGAAGCTCTGGGATTATTGATTGATTCTGCTATTTCTTTGTAAGATTTTGTTTCGCCGTAATTAATTCTTGCTAGGGATTTCCAGACTTTTTCTTCGAATAGCGAGCCTGAAACGTCGATGGGCAAATCAAATTTTTTTATTTTGCCACTGAAGTATTTTCTTAACTGCTTTTCGCATTCAATAAGGATTTTGTTGTATGAGCCCTCTTTTTTCTTCTGGACAAAATTAATTTTATTTATGCCTTTATCTGAAGAAATTATTTCAAGAACTCCTAATGGTGAATCAATATATGCTTTGTACATTATTTTTTGGTGACCTTTTCGCTTATTATCGCAGAGTTTCCAGTTGGGTCTTCAAGGCTGACATTGATTTTTTCCTGTCCCCACAGGACTTTGTTTAGCTTCTTAAGAATGTTCTTTGCTTTTTTCTTATCGGAATCTTCTTCTGCGTTATCCCTTAGGAATTCAACTTGCTTCTTGATCCTGTTTATTATTCCTTCGATGTTTGTAACGTAGCCATTGCTTGCCTCTCCGGGCTCAATGCTTCCTATATGAGGGATTTTTATGGTGGCAAAGGAGGATTTTACAACCCTTATCTTTAAGTCATCTTCTGACTCTACAACTAAAACATGCTTGATTGGAGGCCTTGTCTCAGTCGCTTCAACGTCGGCCTTGTGATAACCGCATTCTGCGTCCTCGCAATCCATAGAGAAAATAAGGACTTTCCCGAAGAAAGGTATTTCGCGCTCGGCCTGCCTAAGAGTAAGTGTTTTCTTCCTGCAAAAAGGGCATAGTTCGCCCTCAAGAACCTCGATGTTAAAATCTTGCTTTGCCATTAAAGAACGGACAGGCAAGAGCCATATAAAAATTTTGTTGTTAGAAAAAAGATAAAAAAAAGAATTAGTCTTCAGGGTCCCGTGAGACACCGGAGGACTTATAGATTTCTGCAAAGCTCGGAACAACAATGATGTAGTCCTCGCCAAACCCAGCGATTTCCCCACCTATTGCCTCACAAGTCTTCTTCAGCTTGTTTATCGCGCGCTTAAGCTCAACCATGTCCTTTTCCCTTAAAGGCTTAATATTCAGCAGGCAAATAGTACTTCCCTCGCGCAGGACATCAAGGACATCTTTCACATCCGAGAAGTCATCCAGCACGAAAGGCCTCACGATAACTTTTGAAGAACCAAGACCGTCTGAATCCGTGTTAAGCTCAACATACTCGTCCTCTGCCTCAACCATGTCTTCTTCATCATAACCTTTTTTCTTAAATCTTTTCAGCGAAAAGAAATTCATTGCCATCATCCAACCCTCCTTGCCTAAAAATTTTTGTACTGGGATAATACCCTTTTTAAAGCCGACAGGCCTTTTTCTCTTAACAACAGGAATTACGCTCACAGGTATATAAAGGTTTCGATTATTTTGGTCGAGGAAGAACCTTGGCCATGTATGGCCCTTCAAGCCAATATCCTAGTTTTTTGTAATAATTCCTTACACCTACACCTGATATAACCAGCATTTTCTCTGTTCCACGGCTAACAGCTATTTCCTCTGCTTTCACCATAAGCTTTCTTCCAAAACCTTTATGCTGGGCGTTGCCTTCATAGCTGCTTATCTTCGCGGCATCCCCGTAAACGTGAAGTTCCCTGATAATACAAGTATTGCTTTCAAATTCTTTTCTTAATGGCGCACTTGGAAATCTTAGGCGCACAAAGCCAAGCAAAGCATCTTTCCCATCTTTCAGGCTTATAAAAAAGTCTTTTCCGCTACTGGAATC
>PWWA01000072.1 GCA_003562145.1 Candidatus Woesearchaeota archaeon
ATTGCTGCTTTGAGCTTTTCGTTTTCTTCGTGTATCCAAGTTATGCCTCTAAGTGTTACAGCTATCTTGTTGCTTTCCTCTAAGTATTCAAGTATTGCTTTCAGATTGTAATGGTTTACCTGTCTTGGAAGCTTTCTTTTCAGTTCGGCTATCGTGAGAATGCTTTCATTTGACTCTTTTAATATGTTCTCTACCAT
Source organism: Candidatus Woesearchaeota archaeon (assembly GCA_003562145.1). GTDB lineage: Archaea > Nanobdellota > Nanobdellia > Woesearchaeales > 21-14-0-10-32-9 > PWWA01. The sequence continues at coordinate 198 of PWWA01000072.1, forward strand.
CCTTATCGTGCTTAGCCTTGGGGAACGCTCGAGTTCTAACATAATAATCACCAATAATTATTAATAAGTAACTATTAGTTATTTATAAATATTGTTGTTTTTTGATTGAAAAAAAGAATTCAGAACAGCTTATTAGGGTTCTAATAATTTCTTGAATCAAATTTTTTGTAGTCGACCCAGTCAGCTTCCTGCCGTATAGGCTCTATTCTATTATGAACTGGTTCAGGGAGCAATTCTTCAAGTCTTTTCTTCCCATCAATTATTTGGTCTTCTGTTTCCGTGCGAGCGAACCTAAGACCGACAATACCTTTCAAAGTCCTTTCCAAGAAGTCAGGGTTCTTGATATTCATGTACAATGCAAAATCTTCACCAAAACTAGTGAAATCAGAACGCAGAAGAGCATAAGAAACCAGGAAATCGCTTCTTACAACTTCTCTCCTAAAATTGCCTGATTCATCAAATATTTTCTCTTCCAATTCTTCGAAACTCGCAGTGTTTTCCCATAAATGTTTCTCATCTTTCAGCCCAGGCCAGTATAGGTCCCGGCAAATACAGATATCAGAAAGAAGCAAAGGCTCCCTTATCCCTGTTGTGTGACCCGGATATCCTCTGTCCCCGTTTACTTCCGCATAATTTCTTCCATCTAAAATACTCAAAACTTGTTTTAAGGCTTTGTCTCTTTGGAATCTATCAAGATAAGGATAAACCCCGCCGACAGCGTTATACAGTGCCCAGGGAATAGCTTCAAAAGGGCCTCCTGCCAGAGCTTCTACGTATCCTCTATTATTAACTCCTTCTTCATCGGTGTACGCTTTGTCAAGTGCCTCATTATATTTCTTCCCTATCAAACCTAAAGCTTCCTCAGGGTTTTCTTTCAGCATCTCGGAAAAGGGAATTATATCTATAGCGGCAAAATAGTGAGAATCAAAAGCCTTGCGCAAGTCATTTAACAGATTTTCGTTCCCCGAACAGCCCATGCTCAAAGTAACCACTAATCAGTATATATAATTTCCGATTTAAAGCTAGTAATTTACTTGTTTTTGAGGTGTTTATTTAGCTTAGTAGCAGCATGAAAACCCAAAAAGTTTATATATGCATAATGCATACATATAGTATGCAAGAACAAACATCTATCAGGGTCAGCCATGAACTGCTGAATACACTGAAAAAATTTAAGCAAGACAGGGATAGCTACGAGGATGTAATCTGGGACTTCATTGAGCCCCACCTGGAACTATCTGAACAAACAAAAAAAGACATAGAAAAATCCAGGCAAGAGTACAAGAAAGGGAATTTATCAACGCTCGAAGAAGTTAAAAGAGAACTGGGATTCTAATGGACATTATTTTTTCAAACCACTCAAAAAAGCAGCTAAAAAACCTTGATGCGAGGATGCAGCAAAAAATACTGTTTACCCTTGAGAAATTCAAGAAAAACCAGCCAGTAGACATAATAAAGCTGAAAAGCAAAAGCGAGGAATTCAGGATACGCGTGGGAAGCTACAGGGTACAACTTGAAAAGGTAAAAGAAGGATTTCTAGTAACAAAAATCGGAAAAAGAGAAAACTTTTACCTAATATTCCTATAAACAACTCTTTCAAAGAGGAAGAAAACAAATAGAAAACCTTGGACGGGTTCTGAAAGTAACTTAAAGAATACTTACCATCCTCAATAGATCTTTGGCTTTTCCTGGCTCTCCGCGGCCGACGGGGAAGTAGCAAGGAATGATTTTCGTGTTATGCGTCTTGATTCTTGTTTCAAAAACTCTTAGGTTTTTGTTCTTCATGGCTTCTTCGTAGTAGTCTTTTAGCCGGATTTCTTGTTTTGCCAGTGCTTTGAAAGGTATTAACCCGAAGGTTACTATGTATTCTGGTTTTACTATCTCAATTTCTTTTTCGAGTATTGGAAGAAACAAATTTATTTTCCTGGAATCAGGGAGGGCGGCGTCGCTCCCCGTCCACTTAACAAGGTTAGTAAGATAGTAAGACTTTGACTTCAAAAAAATTAGTAGTTCTTCTGCAAACTCAGCGCTCCACTCATTGTTTTCTATTCTTCTCATTAAGCCATCAGAGAGCATTCCCGCTCTGTGGAAGACCCTCCAGACAGGCTTTGTGCCTATGAACGGATACCTTGGGCCTTTCCAGGAGAGCTTGGAGCTAATGTTAAGGTGTGTGGGGTTGATGAACACAAACATTATCTTGGGCTTGCTGGTTTTTCCGTTGCCAAGGATCGGCTTTAACTTGTTATCGGGGAAATGCTCTTTGTTAACCAGTCTAACGTCTTCCCAGAGATCTTTCAAGCCAATTTTTTCCATTAGGATTTATTCTTAATGAGAATGACTTAAAAAAGATTTGTTTTTCAGGTTATCATTATGAAGCCTTCTTCGGGCTCGGATACCATGTGGTCTGTTTTTAGCTCTTCCAGGATTCGCATGACTTCTCGTTCGGTGAAGCCTTCTTCTTCTGCTACTAAGAGGACTTGCTCTAAAGGTATTCTCTTTTTTTTGCCGGTGGTTATGTTGTTGATTAGGTTGTATAGCTTTATCTTTGCGTCCGTGGTGCTTTCCTCTACTATCCGGGAAGCCATCATCCTCTGTATTCTTAAGAGTTCTTCGAAGTCGTTAGGCTCCATTTTACGTTAACATTAACCCCCAATGATGGTAGTAATGCTAATAGTATTATAAATATTTTGCAATCAGTATACTTAAAAGTATATTTAGTAGGCGTGGCTCAGGGAAAAGAAACCGGTTTAGGGGGTTTGGTTTTTGCGCTCCCTGAGCCTGGTTGAAACGAAGTACTCCAAGCAATCAGCGGCATCGAAGTGCGCTTTCCTGCGCAGGTGCTTGGAGCCAAATTCCAGTATAAAAGATTCATTTGTAATAGGGCCGTTGCATACCGGGCAGAACTTTTCGCTTAAATCGCCCTTTGATTCTTTAAGCTTCTGTTCTATAAGCCTGTCTATGTTTCCAGCAATTAAATCCCTTCTTATTTTGAGCAGGTCTTCTTCGCTTAAGTTTTCTATTATTTTCGCGAGCTTGTTCATCTTAGTGCCTCCGACAATGATTGGGCTAATCCTAGTTTTCGCTCGTATAGCAAAACTGCCTTTTGGATGTGGTCTTCGAAGTATTTTTCTTTTTTTTCAAGGCCTGCCCGGAATTCGGCTATGGTATGGCTCCAGAACTTGAACGTCCTTGTAATGCCCTGGCAGTTTATGGTAATGCTGCTTTTTTCGCTTCTGAAGCTGTTTAGTTCATCGGTTATTACGAGTAAGTGTACTTCTTCTTTAACTGATTCTACGTAGAATAGCAAATCTATTTTTTCGAATAAGTCTTGGTGGTTAAAGAAGAGTTTCATGAGGCAGAAGCCGTCTTCTTTTAGGTCTGCGCATAGGACGTTTGCCAGAAAAGATGTTGGGGGGTTTAGCTTTAGTTCTTTTCTTTCTGCTTGGTACGGGCGTAGCAAAGTAAGGTACAACGCGTTTTTGTTTACAGAATACTTTATTCTTGTGTCGTTGTTTTTTCTTCCACCGGTTCCTTTGTCTACCCTTTCTTTTTTGAGGTATCCATGCGCTTCTAATAGTTTTAGTTGCTGGCTCGCGTATGCTACAGTGGTGCCTAGGCGTTCTGCTAGTTGTGTTGGTGATGTTTCCCCGCTCGCGGTTTCTTGTAGTACGCGCCACTTAATGCCTGTTAGCAAGGAGTCATCAAAAGTTGCCATTAATCATAAGCAGGAAACAACAAGTATAAAAATATTTCTATAATTAAAATACTATGATAAAAACATATTAAATTTATTACTAAAATATGTTTTAGAGGGAAAAAACACAAAAAAAACAAGCATAAAAGAAAGATTTAAATACAAGCGATAAAAGAATATAGAAACAGGATCTAAAAGAGGGCGGTCGTTGAAAATACTGATGCTTGGCTGGGAGTTCCCACCATTCTTCGCAGGAGGGGCGGGAATAGTCTGTAATGAACTAACCAGAGCCCTAAACAGGACAGGCGCAGACGTCACATTTATCATGCCAAGCGGACCCGAAGAAATCTACGAAAACCTAAACATAGATGAGCCAGGAAAGCCCAGGTTTAGGATTCTAATCGCAAACAACATCTACCCAGGCAAGCCCACAAAAGTATACAAAGTAGACAGCCTACTACAAGCATACACAACCTCTGAACAATACGAACACACATACAACAGGCACATGCAAAAAAGAAAAGGAAAACACGGCGCACTCTACGGAAGAAACCTCAAAGAAGAAGTAATGCGCTTCGCAGAAAAAGCCAGGGAAATCGCACTAATGGAAGACTTCGACGTAATACACGCACACGACTGGACCACATTCCTGGCAGGCATAGAAATAAAGAAAGCCACAGGAAAACCATTAGTAGTACAAGTACACATCACAGAATTCGACAAAACCGGAGGGGACCACGCAGACCCATTCATATACAGCATAGAAAAAAGAGGCATGGATGAATCAGACAGAATCATAACCGTAAGCAACAAGCTAAAAGACACATGCATAAACCGATACTTCGCAGACCCAGCCAAAATCAGGGTAGTGCACAACGCAGCCACCACAATGAGATCAAAAGAAGACTATGACGGAGCACACATAAAAGCAGGGGACAAAGTAGTATTATTCGCAGGCCGAGTCACACTCCAAAAAGGCCCGGACTACTTTGTCTACGCAGCCAAGAAAGTCCTGGACCAAGCCCCCAATACGAAGTTCGTAATAGCCGGGAACGGGGACATGCTACCACAAGTCATAAACCTCGTAGCAGACCTCGGCCTAAGCAAGAACTTCATATTCACAGGGTTCTACACCAGGGAAGAAGGCGAAAAACTATTCTCATTAGCAGACGTATTCGTAATGCCAAGCGTAAGCGAGCCCTTCGGCCTAGTACCCTATGAAGCACAAATAAAAAGGACGCCAACAATAATAAGCAAGCAATCAGGCATATCCGAAGTACTAAGGCACGCATTAAAAGTAGACTTCTGGGACGTGGATGAGATGGCCCATAAAATACTAGCTTTACTGCACTACTCATCATTGCACAACGAGCTAAAGCATAACGGTTACGAAGAGGCAAGAAACGCAACATGGGATGTGCCAGCAGGGAAATGCCTGGGCATATACAACGAAATAATAGGACGGGGGGAGATATGAAAATGGTGAAGATTTGCTTTTACTTCCAAGTACACCAGCCACACAGGCTAAAAAAATACAGCATATTCAGCATCGGAAAAGACAACGACTACTTCGACCATAAAAAGAACAAGGAAGTAATGCACAAAATAACAAGGAAAAACTATATCCCGATGAACAACCTATTGCTGCACCTGATAAAGAAGCACAAGGGCAAATTCAAGGTAAGCTTCAGCATAACCGGGACCGCAATGGAGCAATTCGAGGAATACGCACCAGAAGTGCTGGAATCGTTTAAAGAGCTTGCAAGGACTGACTGCGTAGAATTCCTAAACGAGACATACCACCACTCCCTATCATACCTTTACTCCAAGGAAGAATTCAAGGAACAATTAGAAATGCACCGGAAGATGATAAAGAAGCATTTCAAGCAAGAGCCCAAGGTATTTAGGAATACTGAGCTAGTGTTTAGCAATGAGCTCGCAAAATACGTTGAAGACCTCGGGTACAAGGGAATCATCGCGGAAGGCGCAGACCACATCCTCCAGGGCAGGAACCCAGGACACGTTTACAGGGCTGTAAGCACCGAAAAAATAAAAGTCCTGCTAAAAAATTATAAGCTAAGCGATGACATCGCGTTCAGGTTCAGCAATAAGGGCTGGGAAGAGCACCCATTAACCGCAGAGAAATACGCAACGTGGATAAACAGCCACAACGGGACCAGCGAGCTAATCAACCTTTTCATGGACTACGAAACATTTGGTGAGCACCAATGGGAAGACACAGGAATCTTCACGTTCATGAAGCAACTACCCGAAGAACTGCTAAAGCACCCTGATAATTCTTTCGTAACTGTTTCGGAAGCAGTAATGCAGCACGAGCCAAGGGATGTGATAGATAACCATAACTTCACATCATGGGCAGATATAGAACGGGACTTAACAGCGTGGCTCGGAAACAGCCTGCAGAACAGCGCGAAGCAAGAACTTTACAACATGGAGAAACACGTAAAGAAAACCAGGAACAAAGAGCTCATAAACACGTGGAGGAAGATGACTACATCGGACCATTTTTACTATATGTGCACGAAATGGTTCAATGACGGCGACGTCCATAAGTATTTTAACCCATACGAAAGCCCTTACGAAGCATTTATAACATTTATGAATGTGCTTAACGACTTCAGCAGGAGAATACAAAGAAAAAAGCCGGCAGAAGAACAAATAATTGTGAACGACACGCCAAGCATAATACTAGCGCAATAAAATAAAAAGAGGTGTTTAACCCAAATGGAAATGAAAAAGAAAACTGCTAAAAAAAAGCCTAGGAAAAAAGCAACCAAAAAAACAACAAAGATAGTAAAAGACGCGCCCGCAGAACAATACTTTATACTGGCGAACGGGCAGCCAATAAAGAATGTGAAGGAGCTCGCTGACGTGCTAGAGCACTTGGCAGACGACGTGTTCAGGCACCACGTAACAGATGACAAGAACGACTTTGCTAACTGGGTGCAACACGTATTCGAAGACGTAGACCTCGCCAAAGAGATTTCAGGAACAAAAGACAAGCACCACACAAGGATAGTGCTTTACAAGCACATAGTAAGGAAATTCAAATAAAAACCCAGAGAAAAGAGGTGAAGAATAAGTGGGGGACCCATTTTACCTGCAAAAGGGCAGGACTGTCCATGACCTGGAGGAGTTAGCTGAAGCCCTAAAAATAATGGATGAAGAGGAATACACGCACCACGTAAACCCTGAAAGAAACGACTTTGCAAAATGGGTAGAAGAATCCCTGGAAAAGAAAGACGTAGCTGAAAGGATGCGTGTTGCAAAGACAAAAGAAGAACTCGTCAAATCAATTAAAGAGCCAATCGTAAGCGCACCGCCGAAAAGGGAAGGGCATGCCAAACCACTCAGGTCCCTAAAGAAAAAGAAGAGCGGGGCGATAAAGGAAAAGCAATTACAGCTAAGCGACCAAGAACAAAAAGAAACAGCAACCAAAAAAAAAGAAATTAGAAAAGAGCCTCCTAAAGTAATAGGAAAACAAAGCGAGGAACTAACCGCTAAGGAACTCGAAGAACAGCGCAGATTACTGCTCGGAGAAGAAATCGAGCGGGAAGAGAAAGAAAACGCTTGGAGAGTCCACGAGCTAAGCACCGAGGCACCGCACCGCTTCATAATCAAGGAATTCTTGCTAGGGGCAATATTCGGGCTCATACTAGGCTTAATACTCGTCGGAGTCCTTATACAGGCAGGTATCATAACTTACTAATAGGCAGGTTTTGGAAGTGGAAGAAAAAGCATTAGCAAGCAGCGTATACGAAATAAGCTGGGAAGTATGCAACAAGGTAGGCGGCATATACTCAGTCATAGCGAGCAAGACACAACTCCTGGAAGGCAACTACGATGAATACGTCTTAATAGGCCCTTACCTGAAGGAAAAAGCGGAGCAGGATTTCATTGAGGAAGAGCCACCGGAAAAGTACGTAGAAACAATAGAATGGCTTGAAAGCCAAGGCATTATAGCGCACTACGGTACGTGGCTGATAAAAGGAGAGCCAAAAACAATACTCTTAGAATTCCAAGGAGTCAGGGATAAATCTAATGACCTGAAAAGGGAATTCTGGGAAACCCATGGGGTAGACTCGTTGTTCAGCTCATGGGAATTCGAGGAGCCCATGCTTTTCTCGTACGCTGCAGCACAGCTAATGCTCGGCCTGGAAGAAAGAAGGGTTTTTAACCCCGAAAAAACGGTTTTCCAGGCACATGAATGGATGACTGGCTTTGCAATCCTAAAACTGAGAAATGCGGGCTCAAAAATAAGGACGGTCTTCACAACACACGCAACAATCCTTGGGAGGAGCATAGCAGGGAACAACCAAGACTTGTACGGGTTGCTGGGAAAATTCAACCCATACGAAAAAGCAAGGGAGCTAAACATATCGGATAAGTTCACCGCTGAAAGGGCAGCCGCACAGGCAAGCCACGTATTCACAACAGTCTCCGAGATAACAGGAAAAGAATCAGAATACATACTTGGAAGAAAGCCAGACGTGCTGCTGCTAAACGGCTTAGACCTTGACAATTACCCCAGCATCGAGGAAACAAGCATAAAGCATGTGACTAGCAGGAAAACCATACGCGAGTTCCTAGCATACACCTTCTTTCCTTATTACCAGTTCGACTTAAAGCATAACCTTTCGTTCTACCTAGCAGCGCGCTACGAATTCGAAAACAAGGGCATAGACACGCTTATAGAAGCACTTAGAAGGGTTAACGAAGAATTAAAGAAAACGGACACCCAAAGGACTATTTCAGCATTTATATTCATTGCAATGCCGAACAACGGGGCAAAGGTAGAGTTGCTAGAAAATAAGAATTACTACAGGCACATAAAAGGCTACGTGGAGAGCAAGTCCGGAGAGATACTAAGCAAGATAGTTAATGATTTCCTAAGCCAAAAAGACAGCAATGGAAGCATACTAACCAAGGAATTCATCCAGGAAATGAAAAAAGACGTGCTGAGGTTCAGAAGGCAAGGAAAGCCGGTCTTGTGCACGCATAAGCTATACGAAACAGAAGAAAACAACAGGATAATACGCGCATTCAGGGAAGCAGGGCTGACAAACTCCGATGAGGATAAGGTAAAAGTAATACTTTACCCGGCATTCCTAGACGGGCATGACTCGCTATTAAACATGGAATTCAACGACGCAGTAGCAGGATGCCACCTAGGAATATTTCCAAGTTACTACGAGCCATGGGGCTATACTCCTCTCGAGTCCGCCGCACTTGGAGTCCCAGCAATAACAACAGACCTCGCGGGATTCGGAAGATTCATCAAGAAAAAGACAAAGCATTTAGGCAAAGAAAAAGGCATATACGTAGTGGAACGAGAACAAAAAACAAAGCAGGAATTCACCGACCAGCTCTTTAAAGTAATGCTTGATTTTGCCTTAATGGACCACGCTGAGCGCGTAGATCACAAGATACGCGCGAAAGAGCTAAGCCAGCTCGCAGACTGGAAGCACCTGGCAATAAATTACTTGGACGCACATAACAAAGCAATCGAGAGAAAGTAGCCAGGCTAATTCTGGGAAGTGTACATTTGCTCATGATAAGATACGGGAACACAGCAATATTTATAAATTAAAGTAGGTTATTCACGTGCAAGGGGGTTTTAAAGTGAAGCTTATAATACCAATGGCGGGGAAAAGCCCTAGGCTTAAGCCGCACACGCAGAGCAAGCCAAAAGCTCTTCTTGAACTCGCAGGAAAGCCTATAATTGGACACTTACTCGATAGCGTTTCAAGCCTCGGCATAGATACGGTTATATTCATAGTTGATGAGGACAAGCCCGAGCTTAGAAAATATGTTTCTGAGAATTACTCGTTTCAAGCAAAATACATATTGCAAAAAGAAAGAAAAGGAGTTGGCCACGCGATTTACGGCGCAAAAAAATATGTTAACGACGACGAATTAGTAATCTTGTTCGCGGACACCATTATAAAAGCTGATGTCAGGAAGATAGGGCGTAGGGCAGTAGACGGAATTATCTGGACTAAGAAAGTGGATGACCCGAGCAATTACGGGGTAGTATTTGAGCACGAGGGAAAGATTACTAGGCTTATTGAAAAGCCTGAAACCCCTGTTTCAGACCAGGCAATAGTCGGGCTTTACCAGTTCAGGAACCCAGCA
>PWWA01000014.1 GCA_003562145.1 Candidatus Woesearchaeota archaeon
CACCTATATTGGTTTCCTTATCACTAGAGGAGTATTTTACCTTGAATCCGCTACCCAAGTCAATGTACTTAATACCTTGAAGCTTTTCGGCTAACCCATAAACGAGTTCAGCTCCTTTAATGAAGTCATTCACATCTAATATATCCGAGCCTGTGTGAAGGTGCACCCCTTCAATGTTTAACCCGTACTCTTTTTGCAAATCAAAAATTTTCTGCACTTGCTGGAAAGGTATCCCAAACTTAGAATCTTTGTGGCCCGTAGAAATCTTGATGTTCCCACCAGCCATTATGCCTGGGTTAATCCTTACTCCAACAGGCTTGTCCGTTCCATAAGTTCGGCCGAACTTTTCTAGGTTTCCAAGGTCATCAATGTTAACCCTAACCCCTAAATCAGCAGCCCCCCTTATTTCATCAAAAGATGCTGAGCTAGGCGTAAAAACAATTCTTTCAGCAGGGAAGCCTGCTTTGAGTCCAAGCATAACCTCTTGTATAGATGCAGCATCCAAGCCACCACCAAGGTTCTTGATAAGTATTAAGATGTTTATATTTGGCAATGCTTTACAAGCATACATAATACTTACATCAACATCGAAAGACTTTTTTAGCCTCGAGAACTGTTCACTAATAATGTCTGCATCGTAAACGTATATTGGTGAGCCATATTTTTCTCTTAGGGAGAGCAGCTTTTCACCAAATTCTTTGCTGATAATTTGTGTCATGAGCGGAGGATTAAGAGATAATATAAATAATTTATCAGGATTTCGATAAAACAAAAGAAATATATATTCTTATAAGAAAATAATAATATAATGAATAAATTATTCCTAAAAATCCTGGTACCTTTAACATTCCTTGGAACAGTCATTGTTAATTACCTTGCAAACGCACTCCCAATAAATAATATTACAGCAGGAGAAGTATCAGATTCATACCCTAACTTGTTCGCTCCTGCAGGAATAACTTTCTCAATATGGGGGCTAATATACTTATTACTAGGATTATTCGTCCTTTATTACATAGGCGTTTTCAAGAAAAAAACTACTCACAAAAAATTGTTGGATGAAATAAGCAAATACTTCGTGATAACCGGATTAGCAAATATTTCCTGGGTTTTCTCATGGCACTACCAAATTATACCCTTATCTTTAATACTCATCGTAGTAATTCTTTTCTGTTTAATTAAGATTGCAAGCATGACCGCTAAAGCAAATCTTAAAGGCAAAGAATACTTCTTTGTCGGATTGCCGTTCAGCGTATACTTTGGATGGATAACAGTAGCAACAATCGCTAACGTGACTGTTTTGCTCGTAAGCCTTAACTGGCAAGGCTTCGGCTTGCCCGAGGTTTTCTGGGCTGTTTCAATCATAATAATAGGTGCAATGATAGGCCTTTGGAGGATGCTCAAGGATAAAAGCGTGGCTTACGGATTAGTATTCGTATGGGCCTACACAGGCATAATCATAAAACACGTATCCCCCGCAGAATTCGCAGGACAATACCCCTTAGTAATCATCACCGCAGGCGTATGCGCATTCATATTCTTTGCAACAGCAGCATATTTATTGACAAATAAGAAATAATCTGTAATCACAATTTGAAAAAATATCGTTTACATCTAAAACTATCTTTTCACGTCTTTAAAACTTGGCTGTGAAGTATTTAAAGTTATCGAATTAACAGGTCTTTTTGCTTTGCTCTGTGCCTTTGTATCCATTGTTCTATCTTCTTTGTTTTCCTAAAACCCCATTTTTCCGCTGTTTCGTCGGCTTCTTCTTCTAATTTGTTACCATCTCGTTTTCTCCAGTTTCTTCCTTGTTTTACATGGCCTAATTCGTGTGCTATTACATACCTTAAAACTGGCAAGGGAATATTGTCTGGTATTGTCAGCTGCATGACTTTAAACCTGCTCTTCGGGGGAAAATGCATTACTTGACCTAATGCTTTTTCGTGCAGCGCAATTATAATAAGGTTCTTTGTTAATTCTTTGTACTCTTTTGAAGGAATTTTTTGCAAGACTTGTCTAAATGCTTTTTTGGCTGTCCCGTAAAACTGAAGGGATCTCTGATTATCAATAAATCTTGCAATTTCTTTATCTGAAACCATTAGAAGAATAACAATTAATTAATTTAATAAACTTATCGCTTGTTATAGGGTTGATTCTGGGAGTTCTTACCATAATAATAGCAATGATAGCATACCAAGGCGTACTAGACCCTAGTGGGTTGATTCCTGAAAGAACGATGTTGGGCGCCCCAATACAAAGCCTGGAAAACGCAAATGTAAATCTTGACCTGAACAAAATAGATATTTATGTCGCGAACAATCTGGGTTACACCATGATAATTGAAAGTGGTAAGATAACTCACGGAAAAGGTGAATGCGTGCTCTCTGAACAAGGAAGAAGTGTTGAGAACGGTGAAAGGTTTACTCTAACTTGGAATTGCGACTTCTCCGGTTACAGAAGAGGAGACAGGTTCACTGCAGACATAGAAATAACATATACTAACACAGCTACAGGAATCACAAGAAACCACATGGGAAGCATAATGGC
>PWWA01000120.1 GCA_003562145.1 Candidatus Woesearchaeota archaeon
AAAAAGTATAGCAATTTTTCCATCATCATTCAAATGATTTACAGCATTTCTAAAAAATCTCTCAAAAAAATCCGGCTCATAATATATTGCTTTATCAATAATGGTATTATCTTTATTTGCAGGTAGCCACGGCGGATTAAAAACAATTAAATCCGCTTTTACACCACGCGGGAATCCTCGGAATAAATCACTCCTGAACACATCTATATTCCCCACGCCGGCTTCATCAAAGGTTTTCCTCGCTGCCTTTATTGATTCATCATCAATATCAGATGCAAAGACTCTTTCTGAGAAACCCGACAGTGCCAAAGCAATAACCCCTGAACCAGTACCAATATCAAAGGCAACACCCACTCTTTTACCCTTAAAAAACTCAATGACCTTATCACGCAAAAGAAAAGAATCTTCCCCTGGCATGTAAACCATTTATTATTCCCCTTCACTCTCGCTTTCTTTGCGAAAAGCAATATCCGCCTCAACAAAGTACTCCCTTACCCGGGAAATAACAGATTCCAAGAAATACTTTTCTATCTTCTCCGAGAACAATTCCGACAAAGAAGCATTTTCGTTAATCCTGTAATTGTTACCAATCCTCTCAACGAGCAACAAATCTCTCAGCCTTAAGACTTGCCGCCTGATATTACTGGGAGCCACACCAAGCAAAGGCAAACCACGCTCCTCCCTAGAAATTATAACTTTCTTTTCAATTTCTGTGCTAGTCAAGCCGCCCAGAGCACGATTTTCAAGCAAAACAAGGAAAACATCAACCACAACATCCCTAGAATCCCCTGGCTGCAACAAGCCCATGCTAAGACAAAGCTTTCTAACAAGTTCTCGTTTTTCCAATCCACTAGGGCGCTCATACTTCCTAATCGTAACCTCAGCCAAAGGAGTATCCCTCGAAATCAACTTAGCCATAAAACCAGAAAGAAAACCATAACAATATAAATATTTCTAATCACCGCGGCCTAGCCGTGACAGAGCCAGTCACACGCCTCTCAAATAGGAAGCCTTCAGGAATATAATCTACGTGAACCCTTAAGCGCACTAATTTATCCTCCATCATCTCACCTGTACCGCAAAACGCGTAGAACTGCTCCCCAGAACCAATATTGTTAATGTTGTTAATAGTCGTATAACTTTCACCCCCGTAATCACAAATAACATTCGTAACATTAACCCTGGTACCAACCAAGTTCCTCAAAGACATATTCAACAAGCCATTCCTCGTAACCATTGCATCAAGACAAGTAAAATCGTCTGTGAACGAGCATGCTTCCGGAACAAGCTCTTGGGGATTAGGAAAGAAAGCCATGTACAATGCACCCAGGACAATTGCCAATGCAATTAACGCCCAGCCATACGTCATCAAGTACTCAATTGCTACCTGGCCGTGCCTTCGTAAAACCATGCTAACCCTCTGATGAACACAAGAGAAAAACAAGAAAAAAAACAAATCGGCTTATCTTACCGTTCCAGTAACTGTCCCTGAGGCAGTGGAGTCAAACGATCCTTGCAGCCTTCTGAAATCGAAGCTGTAACCTAGCCTTTCCTTGTTGCCCTCCATAAAATCAGCTGTTGCCTCGGTTGGGCAGTATATGAAGAATGTTGCTCCATCATTAATAGGTGTACCTGTAGCCGTATCTTGGGTTATCTCATTACCACCTGTTTCGCCGGGGGCATCCCTGACGGTGCAGCCTCCGAGGGCTACAATGTCGTTCCCTGCCTGTGTCAGCTCAATATTGTCAACTCTTATAGCATTACCGTTGTTGTTTACCAACTCAATATTCACATGACCAGTTCCTTCTGAACTTATCTCTGCATCCCTGCAGCTAAAGCCACTCGTTACAGAACAACTATCCGGGATTAACTGCGTCGGGTTTAACACGCCGAAGTATGCTAGTGCGCCTATCATTACAAGTATTACCATGAACGCCCAACCATAAGTTGTTAAAAACTCTAAGGCTGCCTGTCCCCTTTTTTGCTTAATAACCATTTGTGCTTACACCTCTCACAAAAAATTTTTTTTATTGGATAAAACCGTGAGGCTTATCTCAGTATACAACATTCATTCTAATTACTCATATTTAAAGTTTTCTACTATTTTTTCTTAAGTGTAGTATCACGTTTTTAATTTACATGAATATTACCCTTTCTGGTAGGGGTGATGTTTCATGTATAAGCTTACTTTTAAGAAAAGAGTGTGGATAGTTAAACAAAAACTTCGAGGTGTGTCTACCTCGAAGATATGCCTTGCTCAAAGCATAAGCCGCATGACTGTTTCTGATTTAGTCAGGAAGTACAAGGATTTAGGCTGGGAAGGTCTTAAGGACAGCAGGACCGGTCGTCCTGAAACTATTTTAAATAAAACAGTGGAGATAATCGTTCTAGATTTGAGAAGGAGATATGGTTATGGAGCTTGTCGTATCGAGCAAATTCTTAAGAAGAAAGGGTTTGGTGTAAGTCATAGACAAATAGAGAAAGTCTTGGTTAGAAATAATATGGTAACACCAAACCCTAAAAAACAAAGACC
>PWWA01000017.1 GCA_003562145.1 Candidatus Woesearchaeota archaeon
ACGGCAGAAATCTGGATGTGAAGGAAATGCTCAAGCCATACACTTTATCCATCTTCGACCTTAGATTTACGGGGAGCAATAACGAAAAGCAATTCGCCATAGAAATACTATTGCAAGAAATATACAAGTTCCTATTATCAAGAGGCGGCAGTGAAAAGTTAAAATTTGTTCTTTACATAGATGAAATAGCAGGCTTCATACCCCCGCCGCCTTCGAATCCCGGCATAAAGAAAACTTTGGAGTTGTTAGTTCGGCAGGCCCGGGCGTTCGGACTTGGAATAATGCTCGCTACGCAAAGCCCGGGGGATGTGGACTACAAATTATTCGGTAATCTTGGTACAAGGTTTATAGGTAGGCTAAGGACTGACCAAGACCTAGAAAAAGTGGCGACTGGCGCAGGCCTCCCCCTTTCAGCCCTAAAAAAAGAAGTTTCGTGGCTAAGCACAGGCGAATTTTACTATAACAACGCTGTACGCAATAAAAGCATGTCTATTAAGACGAGATGGGTTTTATCTTATCATTCAGGCCCCTTAAGAGTTGAGGAAATAAAGTGGGTTAACACCCCTTCACTAGCGCCTGACAAGGAACCTCTAAGGCACGAAGAAAGAAAATTGGCCTCTGACAAAAAGCCGAGAGCCAGAGAATACCTTAGTGCTGCCAGCTTAATCGAAAAAAAGAAGGAGACAATTGCTCTCCGCACAACTGCGAGGGGGAATGTTCTCAGTGAACTCATCAGATCTGTTAAAAACCATTCAGATAATACACAGTTAAAAGTAGAATT
This sequence comes from Candidatus Woesearchaeota archaeon, assembly GCA_003562145.1. Lineage (GTDB taxonomy): Archaea > Nanobdellota > Nanobdellia > Woesearchaeales > 21-14-0-10-32-9 > PWWA01. Next base: position 782 of record PWWA01000017.1, read on the forward strand.
GGGAGGAGAAGGAGTATATGTGCCTCATCTGAGAATTGTTGTAGAGCCAAGAAAATTAGCGGGGCTAAGCCTCAGCACGCGGGGGCCCTACATCTTCGACTTGACAACAAAAATAATTCCTATGGAGAATTATCTTAAAAATATGATGTGGAGTCAATACGCGCCTAAAGAAATAGTCCTGGAAAAGCCTCGGAGGAGCATAAAGCACGCATTTGACTACGCTTTAAAAGACGCCAGGCAAAGCCTTAGGAAAAAATATTTTGTTAGTACCATAACAAGCGTGGCAGCGGAAGACCTTGATACCTTAGTAAAAAAGAACAATGAGATGCTCCTGGCTACAAAGAAAAAGTCTGTGGACATGCTAAACCGGAAACTTGAAGCCAAGAAGAAGCCCTTAGAAGAAAAGATACGTTCTAACAAGAAGAAATCTAGTTCCATGAAGCTTAGGGTTACAAGGCACAAAGCCAAGAGGGTCTTCAAAAAAATTGTTTCAGGTAATAAATACTCGAAGAGCACTAAGGAAATGCGTCATTGGTCCAAAAGAGCAAAGCAATTGGAGAGCGAAAACAAGCGCTTAAAGGCTAAGATAGAGAAACTAACAAAAGAATTCTCGGAGAAGAAGAGAAAAATAGAAGATAAATATTTTGAGAAAGCAAGGAAGAGCATAAAGCAAAAAACGTTTATCCCCAAGAAAAAGGATTTGGTTATACACGCTACAATATTACTGGTCTCTGCAAGAAAAACAAGAGCGTAAGTCTCACCTTTTCTTCTTCGGTTCCCTTCTTTTCTCGACCTCGAATTGGTACCCCTTGAGAACTAGTTTGGTTGGCTCATGAATAATGTATAGTTCTTCCAAGTCATTAATCACCAAGTGGTTTCCTTCTAGGTAATAAGAGACGTTAAGCCTTCTAATCCTGACTTTTTCTACGTTCCTGAACTCATAAACTGTATGCGGGAATTCATGTGTTTTATGAGGATTATTTATGTCAAAGAGCTTTATGAACGCAGGAAAATGATCGTCGTTCTTTCCCTTAATCTTTCTCGATATCCTGCCTACCAAAGCACATTTTGCCTTAACCCTTATTTTTCCTTCCTTCGGGTCCCTTATAACTTTCATAAAACACCTTCTAATACGCTTATTTAAAAGCTTTATTGAAAAAATGATTGTGTGGGCGCTCAGCAGTTACTCTTTTTAATCATCCTCGCGTCATCGGGTGTTCACTTCATCACAGCGCATTGGTAGTAGTGGTATTGTTCTTATAAATCTTGCCTAGAAAACGTAAACGAGGAAGAGCCCTATTATTCCCGCTATGACTGCATAGATAATGCTTGGAATAAGAGTTTTGAGGAATATCTCGGCTTCCCTGTTCTTTAGCTTTACTGTTGCTTGCGCGGCAACGATATTCGTTAGGGAAAGCATGTTCCCTATGCCTGCGCCTACTAATTGCAGTGCGAGGATGCTCGCAACGCTAAGGCCAAGGTTGGACGCTGCTGTTGCCTGGAAAAGGCCGAATAATAAGTTTGAGACAGTTGCGCTTCCAGCTATGAAAGACCCGAATCCGCCGATGAAAGGAGCGAGGAACGGCAAAGCTTTTAGCTCTATTAAGCCGGCTAAGACGTTTATCATGCTTTCCAGTCCAGAATGATTATTGCCCGAGTGCATCATTACCTGTACGAATCCAGCTATGAAGAATATCACCGTAAAAGGAACAAGCAGTATCTTAACGGTTTGCTTCGCTGACCAGGCAAT
>PWWA01000059.1 GCA_003562145.1 Candidatus Woesearchaeota archaeon
AAACAAACCAGCACCCAAATAAGCATGGTTACAATAATCGGGGGAGGAAGCGCAGGTCTCTACTATGCCTGCCTCGCAAAAGAAAAAAAACCTTTAGGGAAAGCAATAATTGTAGAAGAGCACTTAGACATAGGCAAGCCCGTGCAATGCACAGGAATACTAACAAAAGAGCTAAAGCAAATAATTCCGTTAAAAGAAATAAAAGGATTTAGCAAGAACAAAATAACAAGAACAAGGATTTACTCGAAAAACGAGGAATCCACAACAAGGATTAGCGAGGACATAATTATCAATAACGTGGAATTCATAGAATACCTTCATAACCGCGCATTAACGGCAGGTGTTGAAATTCTTGAAGGCTACAAATACACTGGTAATAAAGACAATAAAATATTTCTCAGGAACGTCAAGACGAAACAAGAAAAAACAATTATAGATAATTACTTGGTAGGCGCGGACGGGCCTTCAAGCTTAGTAGCAAAGAACAATGGATTGTACGGGAAAAGAGAATTCTTAACAGCGGTACAGGCAAGAGTAAAATCACAAAAAAAATTCGATAAAGAAATGATTGAATTCTACCCAAGCATAGGAGAGTACGCGTGGTTCACACCTGAATGCGAAAAAGTTGCAAGGATAGGCGTCGCAGCGAAGAAAAACGCAAAAAAAATCTTTGACGAGTTCATAAAGAGATATCCTGGGAAAATATTGGACTGGCAAGGCGGCCCAATACCCATCTTTAAGCCAGGCTACAAAGTGTATAGGAAAAAAGGAAGCTTCCACGTAGCTCTGATAGGGGACGCGGCGATGCAAGTAAAAAACACGACTGGCGGCGGAATAATAGCGGGGTTGAAAGCAGCAGAAGCGCTCACAAAGAGCTTTAATTCTTACACTAAGAATGTGAAGCCATTACATAAAGAGTTGTACGTGCATTACATTCTGAACAAAGTTCTCTCTAAATACACCGATAAGGACTGGGATTCTCTTGTAAGAAAGATCAATGACAAGAAAATCCAAAGAATACTTGCAGAAACCGATAGGGATAACGCAAAAAAAATGGTTTTGAAACTCTTATTACAGCCGAAAATGTTCTTTGAAAGCATTAAAGCAGCAAGGAAATTATTATTTTAGCGCTTCTTTTTTCTTTTTCTCCCTGTACTTCCTGCGCATTTCTTTTTGTTCTTCTGTTAATCGTGAACGGCCTTTGATTTTCGTGGTTGGCTTTTGCTTTAGCGTCGCGTATTGCAATGGATTCTTTATTTTCCTGCAGAAATTATCTGGCTGGCAGACCTGCATGTCTTTGTAATAAGTATTTCCTGTGTGCGGGCAGTTGTGCGGGGGTATTGCTTCCTTGGCTTTTCTGCCTTGCTTAAGTTGTCCTTTCAGGTAAACTTCTCTTAATGGCTCAGGATTCTTTTTGTTCCATTCGTATAATTTTTCTTCTATTGCTTCATGAGTCCACGATACGCCTTTCAAGAAATTTATTAAAGTGAATGTTGTTCTTTTCTTTCCGTCTTTCATGCCTCTGAGCATTATTTTTATGCATGGCGGGAATAACTCTTCGGCTATGGCTTCTTCGGGCAAGGAATATTCTTTTCTCTCCCTGGTTTCTTGTTCTCTTGGATAGAAGTCGAATGCGTTTATTATTAGTTGGCTGGCTTCTCCCTTTTTTACGTTTGCCCTTTCAAGGAAAGGAATTGTTAGGTCTGTGTTTTCTGGCTTTGCTTGTTCTTTTGTGAATTTCAGGATTTTATTTGTGTCTACGGGTACGCTTACTAATTCGCTTTTTTCGTGGAATGAGTAAGGCATCCTGTACAGGTGCCTTGGTGCTATTAGGATTGTGTCTATCTCGAGGAATGCTTCTACGTTCAGCGAGGGCTTGCCGCCATATACGGGTTCTTCTTCTAGTATTAGTTCTTTTGTTTCTATTCCTGTTCTCCTTGCTACGTTGGCTATGCTGTTTTTTTCTATTCGCATTATTGCTTTTTCGAGCAAGGGTTTTAGCTTGTCTCTTAAGTAGTATGCGATTCTTCTAGGAGCATCGGGGAAAAGGCTTTTTGTTGGCTCGTTGTTGACTGTTTCTGGGAACGACTCATACGGGATTGCTATGTGGAATCCTTTATTCCCTGAGAATTTGCATGTCGCGCTTTTTATGCCGTAGTCTCTTAGGATTTTTATTATTAGGTGTGTCGCGATTTTGCTGTATGTGAAGTGGTGGCAGTCTATGTCTAGGATTAAGTCCCATCCATTTCTTAATTCATTCATTTCGTGTGCTTTCAGGTCAGGGTTTAGTTGTAGCGGGTTTCGCCATAGTTCTTCTGAGCAGTGGAAGCTCGTGGCTTTTTTCTTTGCTAATGCTAGTATGTCGTTTTCATAAACAAGCGTATCCGGTCTTTTCCCGAAGTATCCTCCTTCGTAGCGGACGCCTATTTCCTTGTTTTTTGCGTGCTTTATGATTAGTTTCTGTATGTCTTTTCTTTTGTAGAATTGCAGTGTTTTGGAGAGGAGCATGT
>PWWA01000037.1 GCA_003562145.1 Candidatus Woesearchaeota archaeon
AGAAGACCTGCTAAAATCATATGAATTGCTAGTAAGCTCAATAATTAACAGGGAAAGCCACGAAAAAGAGCTAAGGGACTTCATGCTGAAAGCAGAATACGCATCAAGCAAAACAATACTTAACCCAAAACAATTATATGAGGCTAAAGAAAAGCTCAAGGGAAAAACAAAGGCTTTGTCAAGCATACTTGTAAGCGCACTAGTAACAGGTTACAAGGAAAAAAGCTTGAAGGAAAAGCTTGAAAAGCAAATACGAAGCTATAAAGAAATATTAAAAGAATACAAATCATCTAAAAATATTCCCTTGTACATAAACACGTATTCACAGGTGGTAAGCATTGCATCCTGAAACCGGGAAAAATAAAATCAGGGAAATACTAGGCTCAAATATTAGGTTCGAGGGACACTTCAACAAGTGCTTCGAGAACATGAAAGAGACACAGCAAGAAGAATTGTTAAAATGGGTTAAAGATTGCAAAGACAAGAAAGCAAGCCCGATACAATCAAAGAAAAACAAGGAAATAATTGGCTTCGTAAAAAGGATAGGCAGCAACCTAAGGGCAATAATCACGAGGGAAAAAGAAAAATACTTCATAGCAATATACTTGGACAAGCACAAGTACTACGAAGCAGAAATGGAAAGCCTTGGGTTCTGAAGATCTGTGTTTCTTCCGGATTTGAACGGAAAAAATTAGGTAAACAAGAAAAATAAGTTATTTTTCTGCGTATGTTCTTTGCTTTCCACTTTCTATTATTTGCCTTATTTCGCTTAGCGCTTCACCACTCCAAATCCTTGTTTCCTGAATGGGTAGAAGCGCTAAAGAGTCACCGTAAACCTGGTATCCTAGGACGGGCTCTTTTCCCGCGAAAAAATATTTTTTTCCGAAGAGCCTTATTTTTACCCAGTCTTCTTTCCCTACAGGGTTTTCAGGGGTTTTGATTATTAGTGGGGGTGAGTCTGCGAATAAGATGCTTATATCTTTGTCGAAGAATTTCTGGTAGTAAACCGTTGTGTTTTCGCCTCTCCAGGTGTTTGTAGGCTTTCTCAGGGTTTCCCTTACTGCGAGTTCCAGGTCTTCTACGTGGCTTTCCTTTGGATTATACGAAGTTCCTAGTATTGCTGCGGCTATTAGTGTTGCACATATTTTTTTCATTTTTCTTCAAGGCTTGTTTTTGTGCAGGGCCCTTGGCCTGCAGGCGTTAATGAACTAATTGTTTTTTCGTAGAGGACTTGGGCTTCCCGGAGAGGGATTTCCCGCACGATAAATGTTCCCTCTTCCACTCCTACTATGCTTGCTTCTTCCACTATTCCGTTTAGGCCGCGGTCTTTTAAGTAATACGTTTTATCTGAGTTGATTAGTACTACTAGCTTGTCTTCTTTCCCTATAGGCCTTTCCTGGGTGGCGTATGGCTTGTGGTCTTTGAAGTACAGCATCGTGTTTTTGCCTTCAGGGCGGCCTATTATTCTTAGGTATGTGTTGGCTGTCCCACTCCCTGTTTTTGCGCGGTTTGGAAGCCAGCCTTCTTGTGCGTATAATTCCATTATCCCGCTTGCTATTCTTCCTATTTCTTTGTCTGGCTCGTGCTTGGCGCAGCCATTATTGCATGCTATGATTGCAGCTGCCAAGACGGCGTGTAGTGCTTTCATTTTTCTTTTGCGTAGAACGTAATCGTGGCTTTTCTTATTGTTTCGTAGGGCAGTCCTGGCTCCATGGTTAGGGCGGAGAGCAACACGCTTCCTCGTGGGCTTGACTTTAGCTCTAGGTCTATGTAGTGCTCTTCGTATCCTGCGCGGTCCTTGTAGGCCTTGTAGTGGCATACCCATTTGGAGCTGGGTTCCAGTAGCAAGAAGTCTTTTTTTAGGCGGCTTACCAGTTGCTTTCCAGTGGTGTAATTCGTGGCTTGTTTGCGTGGCTCTTTTAGGTATAGCGGGGTTACGAGGGGTATATTTGTTGTTTGTGCGTCTATGCTTTCTATGAGTTTTAGGGTTTCTTCTAGGGAGAGGTTCTTGTCTTGAACGATTTTTTTTCTTCCGAGCACTTTTTTTAATGTTCTGCTAAAGATCATCTTTCTTTTCGCTCCGTGTTTTTTCCCTGATATTCTTTTTGTGCGTGCTTATATTTTAGTTCTACGTCGTTGAGCGCGGTTATGAGCATCCTGTATTTCGCTGTTTCAGGGTGTTTTTTGGCTATTGTGCTTCCAAAGGCGTTTTTGATGTCGTTGTAATTATCCAGTACTTCTATGAATAGGTCGTATCTCCGGTTTTGGTTTCCGTTCATGCTTGGCGCATTTGTTTTTTCGAGCAATTGGCTTATCTTCCGTTCAAGCCCGCTTGAAAAGAACATGTTTTTAACCATTTTCCCCCCCCCAAACATTTTTTTTAGTCTAGTAGCCTGCTTATGCTTATTCCTTTGTTTATGTTATATATTACTTTTGCGAAATATTTTTCTAGTTGTATCTCATCGTACCACGGGTTTCGGTTTTTAAATTCTTTGTCCTTGTATATTGTGTTTGCGCCTATGACTCTTTCGAATAGTCCTTGCTTGTAAGCGTCATTAAGCCTTGTCTCTGCGGGCAGGTTTAGCATTGCGTGGCTCGCGGCGAAGTAAACTTTTTCGGCTCCTCTTTCCTTCAGGATTTTCATTGCGCTTACACCTGTCCCTGCCGTGTCCATGATGTCGTCTATTATGAATACGTTCTTGTTTTTTACGTCTCCTATCAACGTCATTTTTTCTACGTGGCTTGGCTTGTAATAGTTTCTTTCCTTGTGGATTATTGCGAGGGGTGTGCCAAGCGTTTTTGCGTAGTGGCTCGCTCTTTGTGCTGCTCCGGCGTCAGGCGCCGCGATTACCAGGTTTTCTGTTCCTATGTTGTTGTGTATGTAGTCCATGAAGTCTTTTGAGGCTCTTAGGTTTTCTAGTATGGCTTTCCTGAAGAATCCGCCGATGGCTTCGTTGTGGACGTCTAACGTGATTACCCTTGATGCTCCTGCGTCTTCGAGTTCCCTGGCTATCATTGCTGCGTTTATTGATTCCCTGGTTTTGGGCTTGTCTTGGCGTGCGTATGGGAAGACAGGCATGACTGCAGTTACATGCTCTGCGTCTGAGGTTAATGCTGCGAATATTGCTGTTTTGAGGGCCATGTAGTTGTCGTTTACGCTTAATCCTTTTGACTTGTTTTCCATGTCTTGTATTATGTAAACGTCTTTGTGCCTTATGCTTTCGTCTATCTCTGTTTTTATTTCTGTGTTCGCAAATTTTTTTTCCTTGGAGTTTATGTCTAGGTTGCCTGATTCTTCGTTTTCCCTTTTGAGAAGTTCTTCCAGTCGGCTTATTACTTTTTCTGAGAAATGCCTGCCTGATTCGCAGCTTATTATTCCTAGTTCTCCCCTGGATGCGTTCTCCATTTTTGGTGGAACACAAAACAACTATATAAGTTTTACCCCTGAATGGTGGGGAAATTGTTGTTTTGTTCCAAAAATATTATAAACCACCGCTGAAAACACTTCTCTTGAAGGGTGGTTTGGTGGCGGAGAAACGAAAAAAAGACTCTGATGATATCAGCATAGACCTAAATAGGTTGAAGGAGAGCGCAAAAAAATTCTTTGCAGCATTGTATTCTTTGAAGGACTCCAAGTACTTTACGAGCACAACCATCGCCATACTGCTAATATTGGCCTTAATGGCTACATCCATAGTGATTAGAAGCCAGCAATACACCCTGCCAATAACTGATGTATGGGCAGAGCAAACCATTAGGGGAAACATAATCCCGCAGATAGAGCAGCAAATAAGGGCGGAAAACCCTGGGCTGACAGACACGAGGGTTAGGGAGCTGGCACAACAGCAATACAACGCGTACTACCAAGCCAACAAGGCAGAATTAGATGCACAAAAAAAATCTATGGGCGAGCAGTTCAGAAGACAACTGCAGGACGAGAACGGGAACACTTACCAGACAGGAATCGACCCATGGCTATTCTACTCGGATACTAAGTGGTACTTGCGCAACGGCTTCTTCGGAACAGAAATCGTGGACGGAGAACAAAAATTCATGCTTAGGAACGGCAGAATAGGAATAACATACGGATTTCAATGGATCTCATACATTGGCGCACTAACACACTACGCGTTTAACTTATTCGGCGATTACGACTTGATGTTCACAGGCTTCTTCTACCAAACCATACTCGTAACGCTAACAATCATATTCGCATTCCTGCTCGGGAGGAAGCTTGGAGGCAATAACACCGCGGGGTTCTTCGCAGGAGCATTATTCGCATTCATGCCAGCCATTTTCTCTAGGACGATGGAAACATTCGATACTGACTGGGTAACGTTCTTGTTTCCGATAGCAACGATTTGGGCTTTGCTAGAGGCATTGGATGCCAAAACACTGAGGAGCAGGATTATTTACGGTGCTGCCAGCGGCATAAGCCTCGGCTTTTTCACGGTCACGTGGGGTGGGTGGTGGTATACGTTCAACCTGGTCATCCTGACAATAATAATGTTTTTTGCGTACAAATACATAACAGCCAAGTACCTGCACAAGGAAAAGAAAGCAAGCATCATAGGAAGCGCAACGCCTGCTTTAGTCGTTCTAGGAGTTTTCCTTGGAGGCCTTATCCTATTCACATTTTTCAATTACGGCTTAGTGGATAGGAATGTAAGCGTGGGGGAAGGCCTTCTAAGATTGACAAGTGCACCGGAACAAACATTTAGGTTCGTACAGGAATTCACAGGCGGCGCAGTAACAGGTGCAGGCGAACAATACCCTTTATGGCCTAATGTCTTCCGGACAGTGGCAGAACTGAGGAGGTCCAGCGTAGGGGATGCCATACAGGGCATTGGTGGCATACTCGTATTTTTGCTTGTTGTCGCAGGGATAGCTTCCCTTGTGCTGAGGTATAAGGAAAGCGACATGTATCCTTTCTATGCGTTGGTACTCGCGGCTTGGCTTGCCATAATGGCGTACTCTGTCACGACAGGCATAAGGTTCCACGCTTTTTTCGCTTATGTAAGCGCTTTCTGCATCGCAGCCCTGCTCGGCACACTCGCCGGGCCTGTGGTTAAGAAAATTGGTGGGTGGTTTGAGAATGAAAGCCTCGGAAAAGGAATTATGTACATAATAATTTTTGGTGGTGCATTCCTCCTTTTGGTTGTTCCAAGCATACAGGCATCGAATACTATTGTGAGGAACAGCGTCCCGAATTTTGATGATGACTGGGTTGCAGCAATGCATATTATCAGGGATAGCTCTGAAAGGGCTATTATTACGAGTTGGTGGGATTTCGGGCATTTCTTCCAGGCAGTGGCTGAGAGGAGCGTTACGTTTGACGGGGGCGACCAGGGGCAAAGGATTTACTGGGTTGGCAAAAGCCTTTCTACCTCGGATGAGGGAGAAGCTGTTGACATTTTAAGGATGCTTAACTGCGGCCAAGAGGAAAGCTACAGAGCGTTGCTGAGCATCACGGGAAACCAGATAAGGGCTACTAATTTAATACTTGAAATAACGAGGATGAGTGAAGCGGAGGCGAGGCAGAGGCTTCAGACAGAAGGGTTTTCGGTTACGGATACTGAGCGCGTTCTGAGGCATAGCCATTGCGATGATCTGATTGACAATTACTTGATTGTAAGCGAGGACATGGTGGCGAAGAGCGGTGTCTGGGCTCATTTCGGGAACTGGAACTTTACGAGGAGTTACGCTTATTATGGTTTAGGAGGCGTCCCATTAGACCAAGGGGTTAGGATGCTAATGGAAGAAACAGGGCTTGAAGAGGGCGCTGCAAGGGATACTTTGCTCGCGGCTAGGAGGCTTGCAAGTGAAAGGGAAGCCGAGCAGTGGATTAGCCCAACCCCGTCGTATTTGATGGGCAGGCCTGCCAGTTGCACAGAGAACGATGATGCTATTGGCTGTGATATCAACGTACAAGTCGGCTCCCAGGGAGCAATAGCAATAGTCTTGTGGAGGGCGATTATTAGCAAGGATAATTATGAAGATACAGCCTTAATCCTGAGGGGTGTTGACCCGTTGACTGGCAACGTTGTGGGGCAGCAAACCACGCTGAGGCCTAACGCAGTCGTAGTCGCAGAGGAAGACAGGCTAGTGAGATATGATGTGCCTGACAGCGGCACTGACCTCGACGTATTGCTGTTTGAGAATGAGTTCGGACAGAAAAGGGTTATGGTAAGCAATCCGTTATTGACAGAATCCATGTTTACAAGGCTTTTCTTCCTTGATGGCAAGTACACGGATAATTTCGAGCTAGTAGATGACAGGACTACTTTCCGCGGCCAGAGAATCATAACGTACAAAATTGATTTTGGCTGATGATGGATGAACAAATATGGGGAAGTCTAAGAGCAACGGAAAGGCAATAATAATAGTGTTGGCGGCGACTGTTTTCACTGCTGCCGGCCAGCTATTCTTTAAGATGGCATCTGGGCTGATGACAGAAAGCATTTTTAGCTTGTTGATCAATACCTATTTTTGGATTGGAATATTTATTTACGGGATTGGAGCAGTCCTGTTAATGAAATCGTTGACTATAGGGGACTTGACAGCGGTTTATCCGGTGTTCGCAATGAGCTATGTGTGGGTGGCTCTTGTCTCATTATTCATCCTGGGAGAGGCTATAAGCACAATGGATACTGCAGGCATTCTTTTCATAGTCCTAGGGGTTAGCGTTATGGGTGTTTCGGGAAATGGATAAGGCTACATTGGTTTTGCTCATGGTTGTAATAAGCTTTGTTGGAGCTTCAGGAGCAGTTATACTGAAAAAAGGCTTGCCTAGAGGCACCAAGTTACTCTTATGGAAAACCTGGCTTAGGAGCACAACATTGATTGGCGGCGCATTATTCTTCATGGGCACGCTTGGGTTTGTTTACTTGCTTCGCTCCGCCGACCTGAGCTTTCTCTACCCGTTGACATCATTATCATACATATTCATAATAATACTATCAGCCATTTTGCTAGGCGAGAAAATGACTAAGTATAAATGGCTCGCAGTTAGCTTAATTATAACAGGAAACATACTAATAGCTTTATAGGGGGTAAAATGGACAAAACATTCATCGTAATACCTGGTTATAATGAAGAAAAAAGCATACAAAACGTTATATTACGGGCTAAAAAGCAAGGCTTTGATAAAGTAATAGTTGTAGATGACGGAAGCAATGATAACACTGCGCGGGAATCAGAAGAAGCTGGTGGGACTGTTTTAAGGCATGCTGTGAACCTGGGCAAGGGCGCGGCTGCAAAGACCGGGTGTGACTACGCACTAAAAAAAGGGGCGAAAACCATTATCCTAATGGACGCGGACGGGCAGCACAAGCCAGAAGACATACCACGCATCCTGAAAGCATTGAAAGGAAAGGACATAGTGTTTGGCTACAGGAAATTCGACAAGAAAATGCCTTTCGTTATGCGCTTTGGCAACTGGTTCATTAATACAATTACAATGGTCTTAAGCGGTGTTAAGCTAAAGGACACGCAGTGCGGCTTCCGCGCCATGACCTCCAATGCGTATAAGAAGATAAGGTGGGAAGCGGATGATTATAGCATGGAATCAGAAATGATAGATAAAGCCGGGAAAAACAATCTAAAATATTCTGAGGTGCCCATAGACACGATTTACAAAGACAAATTCAAGGGCACAACTATTTTTGACGGAATAAAAATAGTTATAAACATCATTAGATTCAGATTGTTGGGGGGATGAAAAAATGATTGTGGGAATACAAATAATAGCGATAATATTCGCCTTAATTATGATATACATAACATATGTCTACTATAAAAGGAATAATTACGGGTACAAAAGCCTCGTATTATGGATATCTGTATGGCTCGCTGCATTAGTACTGGTAAGCGTGCCAAGGACAGTATACGGAGTGATGGAAGTGCTCCAAATAGAAAGAACAGCAGATTTCTTCGTCATAGCCGGATTCGCATTCTTTTCAATAATAATATTCCACTTATTCACAACTGTAAAGAAAAACACGCAAAAAATGGAGGAACTAGTAAGAAAACTCTCCATGGAAAAGAAGAGAAAGAAGAAATGAAAATTACGCTTATCAGCCCTAATATAGTATCGCAGAAAGGGGACGTGGCAGGAACAGGAATACCCTACATCCCGATTAGCTTGGTCTATTTGGCAACATATCTTAAGTCGAAAAGGCACGAAGTACAATTCATAGATATGTTTTCCGAGAACCCTTTTAAGGTAACAGAAAGAAAAGGCTTCTTGTTCCAGGGAATAACCCCGAAAGAAGCAGCAAAAAAAATATTCTCGGAATCTGGTTTAATAGTTCTCTACGCAGGCCAGGTTTACGCGCATGCAAGCCTCCTAAACATCCTGAAAGAAGTGCGCGTTACGAAGAAACCTGTGCTGGTAGTAGAAAACACTCAAGCCGTAACAGCTTATTCTCTACAGCACACATACAAAGACTTCCTCGACAATGGCGCTGATTACGTATTAGCAGGAGAGGCGGAGCCAAGGATAGATGACTTTCTCGCAATGCTCCAAGGAAAAAAGAAACCCCCGGAAGTGGATGGCTTAATTTACAAGGACGAAAAAAGAAAAGTAATATTCAACCCCAAGCTAGTATTTCAGGAACCTGACTTGCTACCATTCCCAGACTGGGATTTTATTAACATAAAGAATTATTGGAGGCTCGGCTATGCGCACGCCCCCCTCACAACCGGCAAATACTTGCCGATATTAACATCAAGAGGGTGCCCATTAATGTGCCGGTTCTGTGTAACGCCGGCAACTAACTCGATGAAATGGAGGCCTAGAAGCGCTGAAAATGTTGTAGAAGAATTAGCGGCTTATTCAAAGAAATTCGGGGTTAAAGAATTCCATATTGAAGACTTAAACCCCACTGTTAACAGGAACAGGATAGTAGATATATGTAAGTTGCTCATTAAGAAGCGGCTTAAGCTAATGTTAAAATTCGCCGCGGGCACAAAAGCAGAGACTTTCGGGCTAGACACGATTGACTGGATGGCTAAAGCAGGCTTCAACTATATTTCGATATCACCTGAGTCTGGCTCGCCAAATGTTTTAAGGCTTATGAAGAAGTATTTCAACCACGAACAAGCATTAAAGCAGGTTAGGAAGATGCACGAATTAAAAATTACGAGCCAGGCGTGCTTCGTACTTGGATACCCTGGAGAAAAAAAAGAAGACTTAAAGATGAGCCAGCAATATGCTGGAAAACTGGCAAGGGCGGGCTTAGACGAAATAGCGCTGTTCATAATGACTCCTGTACCCGGAAGCGAAGCCTTTGAAATGGTTTCACCGCACTACAAAAACATTTCTGAGCTGACATTTACGCCGAAATGGAGAAAAGAATATAAATACTTAGCCATGTGGAGAAGAAAGATACTTATCACATTCGCATTCAACAAAGCGTTTTATCACCCCATTAAAACTCTGGGGAATCTCGCAAGCCTTATCACTAGAAGATTTAAAACGAAAACCGAGATGACCATTTATAGGCTGATAAAAACGCATTTCCTCTTTAAGAGGGCTAAACAGGTGTAATATGAAAAAACTATCAATCATAATCCCTGCGTATAACGAAGAAAAAACGATTAGGCAACTCATAAGCCTTGTTAAAAAAGTTGACATGAGCAGCGTAGGCATGGATAAAGAGATAATAGTAGTAAATGATGGAAGCAAAGACCAAACCCTAA
>PWWA01000031.1 GCA_003562145.1 Candidatus Woesearchaeota archaeon
AACCGTTCTCACTATTCCTCCTGTTACGATGCGTCCCAGTATTACTCTTGAAAGCGGGGAGAGAAGCGAAGACGACTTAACGCATAAGCTAGGGGATATTGTAAGGATTAACCAGAGGCTTTTCGAGAACATTAACGCTGGTGCACCAGAGATAATTATTGAGGACTTATGGGACTTGTTGCAGTATCATGTTACAACCTTTTTTGATAACGAGGTGGCTCAGCTTCCTCCGGCTAGGCATAGGAGTGGGCAGCCTTTGAACACTTTGACGGCTAGGATAAAGAACAAGGAAGGTAGGATTCGTGGTAATCTCGCGGGTAAGAGGACTAATTTTTCTGCTAGGACGGTTATAAGCCCGGACCCTAAGATTGATATTAACGAAGTTGGTGTACCCGAGGTTATCGCGAGGAAATTAACCGTTCCGGAGAGGGTTACTGAGTGGAACATGGAATACTTAAAGGGTTTTCTTGAAAGCGGCTCAGACCAGTACCCTGGTTCTAATTATATTATTAGGCCTGATGGGAAAAGGAAAAGGATAACCAATGAAACTAAAGAGCAGTTATTGGAGGAAATCCAGCCTGGGTTCATCGTGGAAAGGCATTTAATGGATGGGGATATTGCTTTGTTCAACAGGCAGCCTAGCCTTCACAGGATGAGCATGATGTGCCACCGCGTAAAAGTCCTTCCTGGCTTGACTTTGAGGCTTAACCCAGCGGTTTGCGCTCCTTATAACGCTGACTTCGATGGGGATGAGATGAACCTTCACATACCCCAGACTGAAGAGGCTAGGGCTGAAGCAGAAATCTTGATGCAGGTCCAGACGCAGATAATAAGCCCTAGGTATGGTTTAAGCATTATTGCTTGTATCCAGGACAGCATATCCGGCAATTATATTCTTACAAGGGAAGGATTTAAAATTCCTAGGGATGACGCCGTGGACTTGTTGTCCGCTGCGGGGATCGATGAATTCAGGAAGTTGCCAAATAAGAAATACGTTACTGGCAAAGAAGTTTTCTCTGTGGTGCTTCCTGATGACTTTAGCTTTACGGGAAAAAGCAGGATTTTTAACAGGGACTCTGAGGATCCTGATGCGATTGTTAAGATTGTGAATGGGAAGCTTGTTTCTGGCGTAATGGATTCTGCTAATCTTGGTGAAGGGTCTGGGTTGTTGTTGAGGAACTTGCATAAGAAATACGGTGCTGACGAAATCATAGTGTTCTTGAGGAAGATTAATGGGTTGGGCGCAGAAGTGCTTCTTAAGTACGGGTTTACGTCAAAGCTTTCAGATATTGACTTAAGCGAAGAGGCAATCCAGCAGGTAAGGGGCACCCTCGACAAAGCTGATGAAGATGTGAAGAAGATTATTAGTGATTATCATGCAGGTAACCTTGAAAGGCTTCCGGGCAGGAGCGTTGAGGAGACGTTGGAGTTACGAATCTTGGAAAGGCTGAACAAGGCAAGAAACGATTCCGGCAAGATTGTTGAGCTAACTTCTCCACAGAACAGCAACACGATGATAATGGTACGCTCAGGTGCGAGGGGCAACACAATTAATATTGCGCAGATGGCTGCTTGTGTGGGCCAGCAGGCTCTTCGTGGGGGCAGGATTGGCAGAGGCTACAAGGGAAGGTCTTTGTCTTGCTTTAAGAAGGATGACTTGGGCGCTATACCCAGGGGTTTTATAAGGAACGGGTTCAAATACGGGCTAAAGCCTTACGAAATGTTTTTCATGGCCATGACTGGAAGGGATAGCTTGATGGATACTGCGCTGAGAACCCCTAAGTCCGGCTACCTTTATAGGAGGCTTGCGAATGCTATGCAGGACTTAAAAATAGAGTATGATTTCACTGTGAGGGATGCTTCAAAGAAAATCGTGCAGTTCAGCTACGGCGAGGACGGCTTGGATGTTTCCAAGACGGAAGCAGGCAAAATAAACATTAAGGGAATAATAGATTCGTTTGAAGATTAAAAAAAATTTGTCTTCGAGGTACGAAAATGGTGGATGTTAAAGAAGCGTTAAAAGAATATGAGGACAAGCTTCCAAATTCTATAATTGGTGAAGTGGAAGCGAACCTTCCTGCCAGTATTAGCAAGGAAAAGCTTAAGAAAATCATGGATGCTATTGAAGCAGAATACTTGTCTTCTCTGGCAGTTCCAGGTGAGTGCGTTGGCATTGTGAGCGCGGAAAGCATCGGTGAGCCTGGTACCCAGATGACTTTGAATACATTCCATTTCGCAGGGGTTGCTGAGATGAACGTTACTACGGGGCTTCCAAGGCTTATTGAAGTTCTTGATGGCAGGAAAACCATTTCTACTGAGTTAATGAACATTTACCTGGTCAAGCCGCACAATGAGGGCAAGGAAATAAAGCGGATCGCTGAATCGTTGAAGGAGTTGACAATGAAGGATTTCTTGAAAGAAGTTATTGTTAATATTTCTGAGGCGCAGCTAAAAATAGTTTTGGACAAGGAAAAGTTGGAGTTGTTAAAGCTAAATCATTTAGTGGTTACTGATGCGTTAAAGAAAAACGTTAAGGGATTTTCTTTCAAGCTTGAAAAAGATGACTTTATAACTGTTACTCAATCGGGGAAGGATAAGGATATTATACAGTTGTACAAATTAAAGGAGAAGCTAAAAGATGTTTTTATCCACGGGGTGAAGGGTATTAGGCAAGTTCTTCCCGTTAAAAAAGATGACGAGTTCATGATTGTGACGTCTGGCTCAAACCTGAGGGATGTCCTAGAGCTTGAATTTGTGGACAAGAACAGGACGTACACCAATAATATTCATGAAGTTGAAAAAGAATTCGGTATAGAGGCTGCCCGGCAGCTAGTCATTAACGAGTTAATGAAGGTCATCCAAGAGCAAGGCTTGAACGTTGATATCAGGCATATCATGATTGTTGCGGATGCAATGTGCATGTCTGGGAAAGTCCTGGGCATAAACAGGTATGGTATTGTTAAGGAAAAGCCTTCGGTGCTTGCTAGGGCTTCATTTGAGACTCCTATTAGGCACGTGATAAATGCTGGGCTAACAGGAGAATCAGATCCTTTGAATAGCGTTATAGAGAATGTTATGCTAAATCAGCCAGTGCCTATTGGGACTGGGCTGCCGGGCTTGATTGTTAGGGCTAAAACAAAGTAAGAATAATTTTTGGGGTAGGTGAAACACTGTGATTGATGAAATAAGAAAATTGTTGAGTACGGATAAAGTCGTGATTGGCGCTGAGAGGTCCTTGAAGCTTCTCAGGAAGGGGGAACTTGAAAAGGCTTTTGTTTCCTCTAACGCTGAGCCTGAGTTAAAAAAAGACTTAGACTACTACAAGAAAGTCGGGGGTATAGATGTTATAAGCCTCGATGTTAACAACGAGGAGCTCGGGACTATTTGTGGCAAGCCTTTCCTTGTCTCGGTGATAGGTGTTAAAAAATAATTGTTTTTAGGTTTTTCAAATGAAGATTAAGTATGATGCTGAACTCTTGAACTTGATGTCCTTGTTCGAAAAGATAACTAGTGCTAGGCTGAAGGACTGCTTTTTTTACAAGGACAAGATTGTTTTTGTTGTGCAGCCAGGGGAAATGGGTCGTGCTCTTGGCAAGCAAAAATCTAACATTGAGCGCGTGGAGAAAGCAGTTAATAGAAAAATTAAAATAGTCGAATTCAGCCCTGACAAGCTAACATTTATAAGGAACCTTATGTTCCCCTTAAAAATAGTTGATATGCAAGAAGAAGGTGAAATAGTCACGATTAAAGGTCCTGACGCGAAGACCAGGGGCTTAATGATTGGTGCCCGGGCCCAGAATCTCAGGAATTACGAGGAGATCGTGAGAAAATACTTCGACTTAAAGGAAATCAAGGTCACTTGACGGTGGGATTATGAGCAAGAAATCATCAGGCTTGAACGCAGGGAAAAAACTGACTAGCAGGAGGCGTGAGTCTAGGAAGCATGGTAAGTGGTACGCTAAAAAAGTCTTAAAACTAGCACTGAAATCTGACCCTTTGGAAGGCTCAAGCCAAGCTTCAGGAATCGTACTTGAAAAAGTTCAAAGAGAGGCAAAACAGCCAAACTCAGCCATGAGAAAATGTGTCCGTGTCCAACTAGTTAAGAACGGGAAGCAAGTAACAGCTTTCTTGCCAGGTGATGGAGCGCAGAAAATGGTGGATGAGCACGACGAAGTCGTCATTGAATGCATGGGTGGAAGCATGGGCAGGAGTAAAGGAGACATCCCAGGAGTTCGCTGGCAAGTCATTAAAGTAAACGACCAATCCCTTAACGCTTTACTCCGCGGAAAAGTTGAGAAAGCAAGGAAGTAAGGTTTTTATTTTTTCTTTATTTTTGCTACGAAGAATCCTTCTGTGCCGTTATCCTGTGGGTGTATTCGTAGGCATTTCTTTACATTTGAATCGTACTCGTTTCCTTTAAACTCCGTAACGGGTTGGCTTTTCTTTCCGCTGAATTCTATATCTAATAGCTCAGCATCAGGATGCCTTTCTAACAGCTTCGTGATTACCCCTTCGTTCTCCTCTGGTTCCAATGTGCATGTACTATAAACCATAACTCCGCCTGGCTTAAGCAATGGGAATGCGTGGCTTGCAAGCTTGAGCTGTATACTCTTCATCCTGTCAATTAGGGAATGGCTCCACATCCCAATGACTTTATATGTTTTCATAATAGTCCCGGTCCCCGTGCACGGTGCATCTACGAGTATTTTGTCAAAGCCATCCCCTTGCTTTTTCACGTGAAAGCCTTCCATCCTCGTAATAATCGAGTTATGCACGCCCAATCTCTGCAAATTTATCCCGAGGGCTCCAAGCCTTTTGCCGTCCGCGTCATTGGCAACAAGTAATCCTTTGTTGCACATTTTCTGTGCTATCTGGCTTGTCTTGCTTCCCGGGGCTGCGCACATATCTAGGACTAGGTCTCTAGGCAACGGGTTAAGAACCTCTACGGGTATCATCGAAGCAGCGTCCTGGACATAGATGTAGCCTAATTGGTGTTCCGGTGTATTCCCGATGTCAAACCTTTTGCCGTCCTTGTACTTCATCCAAAAGCCCTCAGCGCACCATGGCACTTGTTCAAGAACCCATTTATCACTGAGCCTCTTCTTAATTTCTCTTACGCCTTTCTTTAACGTATTAACCCTTACAGCCTTGCGCTGGTACTCAGAAGAAGCCCTTATGAATTCCTCGTACTCATCCCCTAATAATTCCTTGTAATGCTCCACGAACAACGGCTTAAGCTCATTCTTAAGGTACTCCACCTGATCGTTATCTTCAGACATAGCAGAAGAGAACATCGCAAGGTATAAATAATTTTACCATTAAAAATCACTAATTCGAAACATTTATAAAACGCTGTCGAGTCCATCCTCTAACAAAAGCCCAATTCTCTGTGAAAGGTTCAACGGCAGCCAGCTTGAAGCCTTCAGCCAGGGAAGACAAGAGGAAGACTTATGACGATAAAAAAGGGAGACTTCATAGAGCTCGATTACACGGCCAGGATTGCCGACGACAAGCAAGTATACGATACAACTATCTTGAAAGAAGCTGAAAAAGCAGGCCTCGTACACGAGCACAGCCATGACAAATCATATGACCATAGCCACGAGGACGAGTACAAGCCAATACAAATCTGTGTAGGCGAGAAACACGTGTTGCCCGGCCTTGACAAAAAGCTTGAAGGCCTAAGCCTTGGAAAGCACGAGGTAAATCTCCCTGTTGATAAGGCTTTCGGGAAGAAAAACCCTAAACAATTAAGGCTCATACCGATGAGCGTATTTAAAAAGCAGAATATCCAGCCGTACATCGGGCTCCAGCTGAACATTGACAACCAGCTCGGAACCGTGAGGAATGTGAGCGGGGGCAGAGTTATTGTTGATTTTAACCATCCCTTAGCCGGAAAAGAAGTCACCTACGACGTAGACATAAAAAGAAAGATAGATGGCAAAGAAGAGCAAATCAAGGCAATCCTCAACATAGTAAAAATTCCCTACGAAAAAATAGAGTTAAATGAAGATAACGCAAAAATCATTTTACAGCAAGAAATACCTGGGCAGTACCTTGCCATGCTCAAAGAAGACATAAACAGGACTACAGGAATAAAAGCGGAATTCGCGAATCTTAAGCAAGAAAAAGAGAGCAAAAAAGATTCAGAGGAGAAAAAAGAATAACAAAGTTTAAATATCCAGGTCAACAAAAAACTTTTTAGGGCGAAGGGGAATAGCCTTTCAGCAAAACCAAGGAGGGTTAATCAAATGACTTATACTATCAAGGAAGTGAAGGGAGCCGATGTACAAAGCAAAAACAATGCGCTTGATGCGGAACTCGAAGAGCTATTAAGCAAGCAAAAAGCAAAGATAAAAGTCTTTGGGTGCGGTGGCGCCGGAAATAACACTATTAATAGGATAACCGAGATAGGAATAATAGGTGCGGAAACTGTGGCTATTAACACGGATGCCCAGGACTTGTTGTATACCTCAGCGGACAAGAAGATACTCATAGGGAGAGACACCACGAAAGGGCTTGGTTCGGGGGGAATACCGAAGCTAGGGGAAGAGGCTGCAAGGGAATCCGAGCATGAAATCAAGCAAGCCATAGCGGGCGCAGACATGGTATTCATAACGTGCGGCTTAGGTGGGGGGACAGGCACTGGCTCAGCGCCGATCGTTGCGGAGATGGCGAAGCGCACGGGCGCCTTAACTGTTGGCATTGTAACAATCCCTTTCAAGATGGAAGGCCAGCGAAGGTATGAAAACGCGATTATGGGACTGGACTCGCTAAAAAAACATGTTGATACCCTTATAGTGATACCGAACGACAAGCTTTTAGAGCTTGCTCCTGACTTGCCGTTGCACACAGCCTTCAAGATCGCAGACGAGATTCTCACGAACGCAGTTAAGGGAGTTGCAGAACTCGTCACGAAGGCAGGCCTCGTTAACCTTGACTTCGCAGATATAAGGACTGTTATGGGGGATGGAGGAGTGGCCTTGATAGGCGTCGGTGAATCCGACTCTGATAACCGCTCAATCGAAGCGGTTGAGAAAGCCATAAACAACCCGTTGCTCGACGTGGACATTACGGGTGCGAACGGAGCCCTGATAAACGTTGCTGGTGGGAATGACATGACTTTGGAAGAGGCAAGGAAAGTCGTTGAGAAGATATCTGAGAGGCTTGACGAGGATGCAAGGATGATTTGGGGTGCGCAGATCTCTGATGACTTGGAAGGCTCAATAAAAGTGATGATTGTCGTGACGGGAGTGAAGTCCAGCCAGATAATTGGTGGTAGCTTTAGGAGAACGGATACCGATAAAAGGAAAGAGGCAGAGGCAGAGCTAGGAATAACATTTGTTGACTGAAAAGGGTGTATGTATTATGAGTTACGCTGAAAGGTTTAAGAACTTCGTAACGGAATCCAGGAGGGTTCTCCGTGTTACGAAGAAGCCGACGAAGGAAGAGTATAAGACCATTGTGAAGGTTTCAGGCATAGGCATAGCTTTTATAGGCTTGATAGGGTTTATATTGCATATGGCTAAAGAGCTAGGCGATACTTGGATTAGTGAGGGTATAGGCATATTGATTGTTGCGATCACCGTTATTTCACTAGTAGTATTTTTCCTTTTCCTGAAAAAATAGTTTGTTTAGCTGGGAGATAAAAATGTCTGATGAGAATATACTTAAAAAGAACAGGCCTGATGAGGAAGAGCTCCAAAGGATAAGGGAGATGGATGAAGAATCATCCGCGGAAGAGGCGCCGAAGAAAGAACCTGAAGAAAAGCAAGGAATTAAAACGAAGATCTTTGCTTTGAGGGTCACAGCTAACCGTGAAGACCAAGTTATGAGCTTCGTATCCAGTAATGTTACAAGGAAAAAGGTTAATGTTCATTCCGTTATAAGGCCTCATGGCATGAGAGGGTATATTTTCTTGGAGGGGGACTCCAGGAGTGATGCTGAGCAGGCGTCTTACGGCGTCCCGTATGCGAGGGGGTTGCTGCCTAACGAAGTCCCATACAAAGAAATTGAGCATATGCTTGAGCAGGCAAAGAAAGAAGTTAATATTAAGAAGAATGATATCGCTGAAATCATAAGTGGCCCTTTTAAGAGGGAAAAGTGCAAGATTGCAAGGGTTGACAAGGCCAAGGAAGAGGTTGTTGTTGAACTTCTTGAGGCTGCTGTGCCAATCCCTATAACGCTTAAGATGGATGCTGTGAAAGTAATACGAAGGGATGAATAAATTAGTTTCTCCTGAGAAAGCTTTATAAATAAACAATTATTCCGGCGAATAACTAAAGGGGATAAGAATGGCTTCAACATCTGTAGACGTGTTAATCGAGGGAGGTAAGGCGACCGCTGCACCTCCGTTAGGTCCTGCACTCGGCCCGTTAGGTGTTAATATAGGCCAGGTAATCGCGGATATTAACAAGAAGACTGGTAGCTTTAAGGGCATGCAAGTTCCTGTCAAGGTAACGGTTGACTCTGATACAAAAGAATATTCTATATCTATTGGTACGCCTCCTGCGTCTGCGCTCATAAAAAAAGAGGCTGGCGTGGATAAGGGCTCTGGTAGGCCTAGAATGGATTTTGTGGGCGACTTGAAAATCGAGCAGGTAATCAAAATTGCTAAGATGAAAGAGGATTCTCTTACGGGCAAGACTTTGAAAGAAAAGGTAAAGGAAGTCCTGGGGACTTGCCAGTCTCTCGGCGTTAAAGTCGAGGAAGTCACAGCGGCTGAGGCTATAGCTTTAGTGGAACAGGGCAAGTTTGACAGGGAAATCAAGCAAGAGAAAACAGAGATTACTGCTGAAGAGCAGAAGGAGCTTGAAGAGGAAAGAAAGAAGATGCAGCAAGAGCTCGAGGCTAAGCGTGCTCAGTTCGAGAAAGCTGCGCAGGGCATACTAAAGGAGCATGAGGGTAAGCCAGACCAGGCTAGGAAAGCCATGGAAGCCGCAGGTATCCCTGAGGAAATAATTAATAAGGTTGCGCCGAAGCAGGCTGCGCCTGATGCAAAGCCTGAGCCAAAAAAGTAATGGTTGTAATAAAATGGCAAGAGTTGGAGGACCAAGGAGGAAGAAATCATCTGTCTTCACCAAGGCTAGCAAGCAGAGGGGAAAGATAAGTGCTCGGAATTACTTGGCAGAGTTCAAGGAAGG
>PWWA01000117.1 GCA_003562145.1 Candidatus Woesearchaeota archaeon
AATCAAACTTGATTACGTATTTGTAGTACTTATTTTTGTAAGGTATTTTCTCTGTCCTCCACCAAATATGGTGCTCTAAGTTGCCGTTAGGAAGGACTCTCTGCCAGTACAATTTTTCTATCTTGTCATCCTTAGGAGTGTCAGTAGATTTGAACTCTTGCATCATGAACCATTCGTAGACAAGCTTGTAAAGATTCTTCAAATGAAAAACATCTTCTTTCTCTACTTCAAACTCAGCGATCATCATAGTTTCCTTATCCTTAGGGTCAAAACGCTCCTCACCTACAGATGGCATAACACATAATCATAGAAACTTAATATATAAATCTTTCCCAGGAACCGGGCTAAAGCTTTGCCTTAGTAGACCAGAATACGAGCAACAAGTACAAAGGCAACAGCAAGATTACCACTCCGTACGCAAGGTACTCAAATAGTGCAAGCAGACCAATAATGTCTGACAGCCACACCAGTATACCTACTAGGATAAGAAATGGGATTATAGTTATCATCCCGGAGGAAACATAGAAAACGCTTTTATCAACATCATTGAGAAGCCTATTAGCAATCAGGCCCTGCGCAGAGCCAATAATAGCCGCGCCGAAAACAGACAATACGTTAGCAACTATTATCGCGTAGAAGTTATTAGGATTATACACAACAGTTAATGGGAGAAATGCCAATAGTAAGGAGCCAAAAACAAACATGGGCGCCAAGCCAAGAGCCCTCCTAAACTTAGAAGTCATCAATGGTGCAAAGAAAGAGAACAACAATGCTGCGCCGTACATAACTGCAACATTCAGGAAACCACCGAGGAAGATGTGGCTGTACTCCCTGAAAATGTGTATCCCCATATATGAATTTAGCACGGAGTAAAAAACCGCGAGTATTATCGACGCAAAAGACAACAGGAATAAGTACTTATTAGAAAGCACCCTTTTAGTATTGGAAAAAAAGTTATGCATGTACTCTAAGAAGAACTGTTTCACCTTTTTCCCTTTGCCTTCCACGTTTATATCCAGCTTTGATATGATGTAAGATGAAAGGATGAAAGCAAGTGCTGTTACTTCAAATGCTATGAGGTAACCGTAAAGCCTGAACGAGAACACATTGCCGAACAGTTGCAATGTAAACTGCTGCCCTGTAATAGGCACGGCATCCATTAGGTAGCCTGCCAGTAGCAAGGAAATAGTTGTTATTAAAAGCCCGAAAAAAGCGAACCTTGAGAGTATCAATGAGAACTTCTGCTTCTTTATCTCGCTATTAATGAACTGCCTGAACAAATCCCCGTATGACACAATTCCAAGGCTTCCCACCAATAAACTTATCGCGAACAGGGCAGGAGATTTTATTGAGACAGCGAAGGCCATGAACAAGAAGCTGAAGCCGAACAATAACCCGGAGAACGTTATAACACGCCTTGATATAAAGCCTTCCTTGGAGTATTCTTTCAGGAACGATGATAATAGGGTGCTCAAGGATGATTTGAAGGCATTAACAATACCTATAAGGAAAAACGAAGCACCTGTAAGATAAAACAAAATGTTTATGAATTGCGTGGCTGCAAACCCGTACCCTACGCGGTCCAGGAACAGCTTTTTCTTGAGCCGCCTTGTGTCCTTGGAAGAGTCGTGCTGGCCTGCCCTTTTGGCCTTGGATACGTCAGCCTCCCGGCTCTCAATTAATTCATCAACCTCCTCCGTAACGCTTCTTACCATCTCAACTAAACAGATTACTAACCACAATTGTTTTTAAAGTTTTCGTAGCCAGAGGCAAAAAAAGAAAAATTATATAAACTTCGTTGGAGGATGTTGGGATAGCAAAGGTATAATAATGGCGTCTTTAAAGAAAATTTTTAGGAATGCTTTCAGAAAAGGTAGTGGCTCCCTGATTGAGTCAAAAAAATATGATTTGGGCACGCAGATAATTGCTGAGCCAGCGTCAGGAGACATAGACAATGATGGTGTGCCGGAAGTCATAATAGGAACTAGGGACGGCCATGTAATCGCATACACGGAGACAGGAGAAAAAAAGTGGTCTTTTAAGGCTAGCGGGACGGCTGATGAAGTAGAAGCAATGTTCTTGGAAGCGGGGGCGGAGAACAGCATAGACTCAAAGCCATTCCTATACGATATCAACAAGGATGGAAAGCAGGAAGTCATAGTTGGCACCCAGTCAGGAGTTGTCTACGCATTGGACTGTAAAGGCAAGCATTTATGGTCTTTCAAGGCGGGAGACGCGGTCAAGGGCTCCGCGAAAGCGCTTGATGCTGATGGGGACGGCAAGGAAGAAATAGTTTTCGGGAGCAGCGACGGGAATGCCTACGTCTTGGATATGAGGGGAAAGCCAAAAAAGAAAATAAGCGTGGGCTCAAGCATAGAGTCAACACCTGCAAAGTTTAAGGGCTTAATGATAATATGCACCTCCAAGGGCGAAATAATCGCGTATAACAAGGAATACGAAAAAGAGTGGGTGTATAAAACAAAGGGCAGGATAACAGCAGAGCCGAACGTGCTCATAATGAAGAACAGAGAAGAAAAAATTGTTGTTGGAAGCACGGATAATAACTTGTATTGCATTAACGAAGACGGCACCCTGAACTGGTTATTTGAGACAAAAGGAGCCATATACTCAAAGGCAGAAATAACAGATATCAACAATGACCGGGAAAAAGAAATAATATTCGGGTCCTGTGACAACAACTTATACGTGCTAGACGAGGAAGGCAAAAGGATTTGGAGCTACGAGACAGATTTCTGGATAATAGGCACGCCATTAGTCATGGACATTAACGATGACGGCAGAAAAGAGATAATAATAGGCTCATACGATAATAACATATATGTTTTATCAGGGGAAGGTGTATACAGCGTAGAATACATCCCAGGCTTATCAGGGATAACCGCGCAGGAGGGAAGCTATTCGGACATAAATACGCAGACGCCAGGAGAGGTAATAGGAAAGAACCTCTGGCTTATACGCGTTGAAGACATTGTTATAGGCTGCTGCCAAGCAGGAAGGAACCTGCTCGCAGGCACAAAAAACGGGTCTGTAATATGGCTTAAGCACAACTATTAACAAAAAATATTTAAGTGAGCAAAAACCAAAGGACAAAAAGAGGTGGGAGTCAAGTGGCACAAGACATCGTTACAAGCCCTGATGGGATTAAGAGAGTCAAGACTTACATTAAGGGAATAGACGAGAACATCCAAGGGGGAATCCCTGAGGGCCACATCACCCTCGTGCACGGCTCGGCGGGAACAATGAAATCCTCCCTGTGCTTCAGCATACTATACAATGAAGCTATTCTAAATAAAAAAACAGGTTTATACATATCCTTGGAGCAATCATTCCAATCCATAGTGAAGAACATGGTAAATATGGGCTTCGACATGAAAAAAATAAACCTTGTATACATAGAAGACCTTGCCAATTTCAGCAGCACCATACAAAAAGTGAAAAAAGGGGAAGGCAACCTAGTTGTTGTAGACATTGGCGCGATAAGAAAACTTGTAAAGGACGTAAAAGTAAGCGAGAACCGAAGCTGGCTAAACGTTGCAAAAAACATTGTCCTGAAAACAAAGAAAGCATGTGACTTCGAGCTTCTTACGTTCGACTCACTATCCGCGCTATACACATTGTCCACGTTTGAAAACCCCAGAATGGAACTGTTTTATTTCTTTGAATACTTAAGGGATATGGATGTAACCTCATACCTTATATCCGAAGAAAACAGTTCCTCGGTAGATAGTGTTTACGACAGCGAAGCGTTCTTGTCAGATGGCATAATAGTACTCAGGATGACCCCTTTCAGGAGAAACATAGTCCGTGAGATAAAAGTGAACAAGATGAGGGCTACGAAGTGCAATAACGACGTGTTCAGCTTTGAATACAGGAACGGAGCATTCCACGCTTTGTACGGCGGCCAGAACCCGTTACTATAATTTCCTTTAATAATTATTTTTCTTGGGATAAGCTTTTTATAATCAGCACAATTCTTTTTTTTCCATGGGGGACTATAAGGCGCAGATAATAAGCGGTTCTTACGCAGATATAATTGTAAGACAGGCCACTGATGCAAAGCTGGAATTAGGCGAACTGCTGGTAGCTGAGGATCAAGATGAGAAAGTTATATTACAGGTTCATGACTTGTTCTACGGCTCCCAAGTCTCCCAGCAGAACCTTGAAAGAATATCAGGGTTTTCGCTTGAAGGAAAAGAAGTAAGGTTTATCAACAACGAGGCGAGGAATTACTCGCTTGCAAGGGCGAAGAACATACTAAGGGTGCGGAAAAAAAGCGCGAGGTCCGATAAGAGCCTGCCAAAGTTTTTTTCCAAGCTAAGAAGCATTGAAAAAGAAGACCTTTCGTTCTTATCTGAGACGAAGAATAAATTATTAATGGGAAACCTTAGGTCTGGGACAAAGACCTTGGAGTTACCGGTTTTCCTGGATGGAGAAAAGGTCTTGTCGCATCACGTCCTAATAACAGGCACTACTGGGAGAGGAAAAAGTGTCTTGATGAAGAACCTTATATGGGAAGCAACTGGTACGGATTACGCGTCTATGCTCGTGTTTGACCCTCACGACGAGTATTACGGGAGGAAAAGCTTTGGCCTGAAAGACCATCCTTCCAAGATGGTTAGATATTATACTTCGAAGAATGTCCCGAGCGGCGAGAGAACTCTCGTCCTGAGCCTGAAGCTTTTAAGGCCTGACCACTTTGACTTTTTGGACTTGACGCCTCCGCAGAGACAGCTGACTTATTTTCACTATAAGAGGTATGGGGATAACTGGATTGAGCGCTTGGTTGCAGGCAAGGAAGACTTTGGCGCTGAGTTTAACGAGATGACCCTCGCAGTTACCAGGAGGAAGCTTAAGATGCTCCTCGGAATAGATAAAGGAGAAGCCGGGCTGGTTACAAGCAGCATCTTCTCTAAGACTGGAGGGGAAGGCACTGTTCAAGACATAGTAAGCTTCTTGGAAGATGGAGGTACTGTAATAATTGATACCAGCGCTTTCTCTGGGAATACTGAATTGCTAGTTGCAAGCATTATCACGAGTGAGGCTTTCAATAAGTACAAGTACTATAACCACAAAGGCACGTTGGAGGGCAAGCCAGTAATCAACACAGTGCTAGAGGAAGCGCCAAGGGTTATAGGCAAGGAAGCTTTAGAGCAAGGCCCCAATGTTTTCTCAAGCATAGCTAGAGAGGGAAGGAAGTTTAAGGTTGGATTGTCTGCCATAACGCAGATGCCTTCACTAATACCCAAAGAAGTGCTTGCTAATATGAACACAAAAATAATACTGGGAACTGAGATGAACACGGAGCGGCAGGCGATTATTGAGAGTGCCAGCCAAGACCTAAGCGACGACTCCAGGGCTATTGCAAGCCTTGACAAAGGCGAAGCCATAATAAGCACGAATTTTGCGAGGTTCGCATTGCCCGTAAGCATACCTTTCTTTAACGAAGAAAAGAAAAAGGAGCCAAAAAAAGAAATAAAGTCTTATCCGGGCCTAAAGGAATGAATAACAGATAAACCCGAAAAACTTCCGGTTATTCATTGTATAAAAATAAAAAGAATTTTTACCAACCACTTGTTAAATGGGAAACCCTGAAACATTGCTGCGAAATTATTTGTCTTATGATAATGGGAAAAACCTTTCCAGGATAAAGCCCGGCCTTAGGCTGCTCGGAGAAGAAATAATAATACCAAGCGGAAGAATCGATTTATTAGTCCGTGACTCTCAAAGTATTTGCGGTGTAGAACTCAAGGCGATGAACTATAATACCAGGCAAGTCGGGACGCAGCTAACAGGATATGCGCATTATTTTAAAGAAAACAACGGAAAGGTTTTCTTTATCGCCCCAAAAGTCAAAAAAGGAATATATTATGCGCTAAAAGATTTTTATGAAGAGGGAATGGTTGAGTTTTATGAAATCAAAGTAACTAATAAATTCTCATTCAACAGGGTTTATTCAAAGGACTTGGATGATTCAAGAAAAATATATTACCTTGACGAAATAGTAATGCCTGCTAATATTGAAAAAGGATACACTAAGCCAGGGATGCTAGGCAATTATATCGCGAGGAACATAGAAGCAGCAAAACTCATCAACACAATCAAAGAATGCACGAATAAGCCCGAAAAAGAGAATTTTGCAAAAGCAATAAGTGAAGCGACAAAATTTTTCTCAAAACAAGCAAAAGGAAAAGCAAGGCACTCCCTGAAAGCAATACATGAAATCGTTAAAGCATACAAATAATTATTTATACCAAAGAATAATCCCTTTGCATTATGAAGTTCTCACATATAGCGGATGTACATATAGGGAGCTGGCGCGACCCCAAGATGAAAGAATTAAGCACAAAAGCATTCATAAATGCCATGGATGAATCATTCAAGGAAGAAGTTGATTTTATATTGGTAGCAGGGGATTTGTTTAACACATCGCTACCAGGAATAGACCTTGTAAAAGTGGCAGTTAAAAAGCTCAAGGAAGCAAAAGTAAAAGGAATTCCTGTTTATTACATAGCAGGAAGCCATGATTATTCTCCATCAGGAAAAACCATGCTTGACGTAATAGAAGAGGCTGGCTTGGGAGTTGATGTTATGAGGGGAAGCGTGGATGAAAAAGAAGTTTTAAAGCTCAGGTTTACTGTTGATGAAAGGACTGGTGCGAAGATAACAGGAATAATAGGCAGGAGAGGAATGCTCGAGAAAAAGTATTACGAATCCCTAGATAAAGAAAACCTGGAAGTAGAGAAGGGATTCAAGATATTCATGTTCCACACAGCCCTAGATGAGTTAAAGCCTGAGGATTTGAAAGATATGGCCTCTAACCCAGTAAGCTTCTTGCCAAAAGGATTTGATTATTACGCCGGCGGCCACGTACACATTGTGAAGAAAAAAGATTTGGAAGAGCACGGCTACAAGAACATAGTCTACCCCGGGCCTACATTCCCCGCTAGCTTTTCAGAGCTGGAAAAGCTTGGAACAGGCGGATTCTATGTTTATGATGATGGAAAATTTAAACGAAAAGAGTTGAACATTAAAAACGTGAAAAAGTTCAAGGTCAACGTTAATAACAGAAATCCTGGGGAAGCATACGAAATAATTAAAGAAGCAATTGATACTGATGTTGGAGATTGCATCGCCTTGCTAAGAGTGGAAGGAACGCTTATAAACGGGAAAACCACAGACATTCCATTCCAGGAAATCGTTAAAATCTTATACGAAAAAGGAGCTTACCATGTATTGAAGAATACAACAAAGCTTTCTTCTGAGGAATTCAAAGAGGTCAAGTCAAGCACGGGCACACAGGAAGAAACAGAATACAAAATAATCAGGGAGCACTTAAGCAACACCAATATCTTCAAGGACGAAGAAACAGCTATCAAGGAATTAATGAGAACAATGAGTTCTGAGAAGCACGAAGGCGAAAAGCAAACGGATTACGAGGAAAGAATAATCTCAGAAGCAAATACCCTGCTGGAAAAGCAAAGAAAAAAAAATTAAGGGTTATACCTAAGCATCGTCCTCGGGAACGGAATGGAATCCTTAATGCTATCCAACCCGCAAATCCAGGAAACAACACGTTCAACGCCTAAACCGAATCCCCCGTGCGGGACACTACCATATTTTCTCGTGTCGAGGTAGAAGCCGTACTCATCCGGGTCCTCCCCTTGGGCTCTCAAGCGCTTCTTAATCTCTTCAATGTCCGGCTCCCTTTCACTGCCACCAATAAGTTCCCCATAACCCTCTGGAGCGATGAAGTCACAGCCGAAAACAGTCTTCGGGTTATCCGGGTTTTCTTTCATGTAGAAAGCCTTGACCTCCTTCGGGTAATTGTAGACAATGACAGGCATATCGTATAATGAGCTAAGCTTGTCTTCTTCTAATGTGCGAAGGTCTTTACCCCAGGGAATCTCCATTTTTGCTTTTTCTTTCAGGATTTTAAGCGCTTCATCGTATGAAAGCCTAACAAATGGTTTTTCCAGAGTTGGCTTCAGCTTACCAGGTTCCCGTTTCAAGATTTCCAAGTCCTCAACGTTGTTCTCCAAGACTTTTTTTACGATGTGCTTCAACAAGCCTTCGCCGTGGTCTTGGATGTCCTTAAAGGAAGCCCAAGCCATCTCCATCTCAGCATGCCAATACTCCGTTAAGTGCCGGCTAGTCTTGCTTTTCTCTGCCCGGAAACTCGGCGCAATCGTATAAATTTTTTCAAGCGCGAAAATGCCTGCTTCAGCTGGCAACTGCCAAGTCTGGGCTAAGTAAACTTTTTTGCCGAAATAATCAACCTCAAAAACAGTGCTTCCACCCTCAGATTGGGTGCCCTGAAAGATAGGCGAATGAAACTCAAGGAATCCGTGATTTCTGAAGTATTCATGGATTGCCCCGAAAACCGTGCTCCTTATCTTCATAATAGACGTCATCTTTCTGCTACGCAACCACAAATGCCTGTTGTCAGCAAGGAATTCAGCAGACTGGTCCTTAGTAATCGGGAATGTATCGCTCCAACCTATAACCTCAAACTCGGAGACCGATACTTCGAAGCCAGACGGAGCTCGCTCGTCTTTCTTAATTGTTCCTTTCAACGTTAAGCTTGTTTCAACCTGGAGCTTCTTGGCTTCCTCAAATTTTTCTTCCCCAACCTTGTCTTTTTCGATGACGCATTGAAGTATTCCAGTGCTATCCCTAAGCACGATGAACCTCAGCTTATTGCTACCACGCTCTCGGTAAACCCAGCCCCTAATACTAACCTCGCCTGAGCCTTTCTGCATTGCTTCTTTTACGGATAAAAACTTTGCTTCTGCCATGAACAAAGAGCAGTAAAGACCTTAATAAAAAGGTTTCGAAATGTTCTTTATAGAACACGTTTAAACAGGCTGAAACATACAAAAATCAAAGGTATTTAAGCAGATTGCAAAATGTTATAAACACAGAAAACATGCGACCCGAGGGTGAATGCAATATGAAAATAAAAATCATATTTGTATTATTTGCATTCAGCATTTTATTCTTAGCAAGCTGCACAAACACAGATAACCCTAACGGGATATTAGTTGGGAATGACACGGATGAATACGGCTGCAAGCCCTCGGCAGGGTATAGCTGGTGCGAATCCAAG
>PWWA01000108.1 GCA_003562145.1 Candidatus Woesearchaeota archaeon
GATCATTTACAGGAGGAACGGGATCGATTAATTACAACACTGGCGTAATAGAGCTAGACGGTACGGCAAACGCCGATGTTTTCATTACCTTTTCATATTTTCAGAACCTGCCGGTTATGGGCCTGAGGACAAGAGAGAGACTTGAGGTAAACGATGAGCAGACAATAGCGTTTAATACGAGGCATAGTTTTAGATTTATTGGCAATCAGTGGGAGTGTCTGCCAAATACTTACACAATAACAGGTGTAACAACAGCATCGCCCCCCGAAGTGACGACAAGTGCCGATCATGATCTATCTACCGGCGATATTGTGACGATATCAGGCATTACCGGAGACGCAACGATGCAGGCAGAGCTTAACGGTAAAAGCTTCATTATTACGGTAACCGGAGCGACTACATTCACACTGGACAACTACACGACCACGGGCACATATACAGGGGGTAGAGAATCAGAAGCATGCGAAACTTGGAACGGATCTGATGCTCAGTATTTTTGGACAACGAACTTTGAGAATCCCGGTCAGACTAAGCAATTTTGGGCAACGAACTACGACGGAAGGACATTCACGGACAACATCAAGCACTACGACGGAACGCGCTGGAATATCTTAAGGCCGGCGCTCAATGGGGCTGGCGACAGGTTTTTAGAAGCTGCTAAGATTATAGAGCCATACAAGGAAAGGCTTCTTACTTTTTATACAGTAGAAGAAGATCCGGCAGCCGGAAACATAACCTTTCCTCAGCGTATCCGTTGGTCTGAGATAGGTAACATTTTAGATACAACAGACGGGTGGCGAGACGACATCGAAGGACGAGGCGGTTTTTTAGATATCCCCACGGCAGAAAGCATTGTGACGGTGGGCTTTATAAGAGATAGGATCATCATCTATTGCGACCGAAGCACCTGGGAGCTTATGTATACAGGCAATGAGTTAGACCCTTTCAAGCTTCGTAAGATTAACGTTGAGCTTGGCGCGGAATCCAGGTTTAGCCGGATACAGTTTGACGCAGGTGTTTTGGCGATCGGAAACGTCGGAATACACACATGTAACGGCGATAGCGTAGAAAGGATAGACGAGGAGATACCTTCTTATGTCTTTGATATAAACAACGACCGCGACGGAATCGAGCGCGTTTACGGCATACGCGATTACTATAACGAAATCGTTATGTGGTCATATCCGAACTCAAGAACTAATGCCAAGTGGGCAGATAGGATACTTGTTTACAACTATAGAGATAATAACTGGGCACTTTGGAAAGACTGCTTTACATGCTATGGTTTTTTCCAAAGGGCAGAAGATAGAACTTGGGCAAGCTATACAGACACGACGTGGGGAGAGGCCGACTTTACTTGGAAATCAGGACAGAACCAAGCCAAGTTTCGGCAAATAGTAGCAGGAAACCAAAACGGCTATGTCGTGAGCTTTTTCCCTGAAACGACCACGGTATCGGAAACACGCTATATAACAGCTTACACAAAGAGCGGCGAGCAAGCGACGATAACAATTCCCGATCATTGCTTGGAACAGGGCGACTACATCAAGATAGAAGGGGCTTTAAATAGCGCTGGCGACATCTTCGATCCCTTCGGCAATCTAACTGCGCCTAATCCTTCAAGCTTCAATATAAGGCGCGTAGGCGTTGTTGTGGACGATGATACGATTATCGTTAATACCGAGAATACAAGCGCCTTTTCTAGCGGAGTAAGCTACCAGAGCTTAGGAGAGCTGACAAAGTTTGATAACATTGATCTGCGCACTAAGTTTTTCACTCCGTTTTGGAAAACAGGCTCATCGATGCAGCTTAATCATATTGACTTTCTTTTTGATAGGACGCAGTCAGGGGAGGTCAGCTACAATATTTACATCGATGACAACGACAGCATAAGCATGTCCGATCCGGAGACAAACTTAGGAATACTTGGTGATAATACAGTTAGGACAAGGCCGGAAGAGGATGAGCCTTTAGGGTTTTCAAAAGATTCGACCTGGCACAGGGCTTTTTGTTTTGTAGACGGCCAGACGATACAAATGCAATTAATTATGAATGATGAGCAGATGAAGGACGAGAGCATCAATCAATCGGATTTTGTTCTTTATGCCTTTATCTTGTACGTACAACGAGTGAATGATTTAGTTTGAATAATCAAGGAACGACAAGCGATTCATATTTATCCGAAGATGAGATTTACCCCGATCCCAAGTCGGATAGGTTTAAGTCCAAGCTTGAAGAAGTTTACAGAGACGTGGCGATACGGGTCAATGAGAGGCAGATAGGCGTTTTTGATTTCGTTGAAGCGAACACGGGCCAGAAGTTTTTCGGCGAGGCAGGGGAACCAAGACGTAAAAGGGAATCGCTCAGGAAGGTTTTTCAGATAGACGGGCCAATTGCGTCCGGAGCCGTTGTTACAGAGGCGCACGACATTACAAACGTTGACTTTTACACACACATTTACGGAACTATCGAAACAAATGTTCCCGATCATAGGCCACTTCCCTACACAGACGCTACGGGAACAAATGAAGAAGTGTCTTTAAGAGTTGACGGCACAAATATCATTATCGAAAACGGAACAGCCGCCCCTCAAATCGACAGCGTTTTGGTGGTTCTTGAGTATGTAAAGAACTGATAGAAGTTTAGTACAAAATTATTTACTATAAGGTCAAATAAGGAGTCTTTATGAATCCATATGCGCAGTACGGCATGCAGATGCCTCAGGCCCCCGGTCAGGGAAATTGGTTTACAGGATATGGCGGAGGATTTCAGCAGCTCCCTACAATGACCCCCGGACAGATGGGCCTTCAGCAACAGATGCAGGGCGGCGTAGGTCAGGGAATGGGGTTTTATCAGGGCTTGCTAGGAGGAGATCAAAGAACGCTTGATTTGCTTTCAGCTCCGCTCATGAGGCAGTTCAACAGGGAAGTGGTACCCGGAATAGCTGGTCGTTTTGCAGGA
Organism: Candidatus Woesearchaeota archaeon; assembly: GCA_003562145.1. Taxonomy (GTDB): domain Archaea; phylum Nanobdellota; class Nanobdellia; order Woesearchaeales; family 21-14-0-10-32-9; genus PWWA01. The sequence continues at coordinate 2,962 of PWWA01000108.1, forward strand.
GGCCACAGCATGCGAGGATCGGCCTTTCAGAACTCTTTGGCAAGAGCAGGAACAGACTTGCAAACAAACATCGGTCAGATACAGGGAAACCTTTTGCAAAGCGCGGCAGGAGGATTGACGGGGATGGCAGGGCATGCGATGCAATCGCCTTTCCAGCAAGTTTACAGGCCGCAAACGCCGGGAGTTGCCGATTACGCTGCCCAAGCCGCAGGCGGCTTTATGGGCGGCGCAGGCATGGGATTCGCTAAAAAGATATTCGGATTATAAGACATGGTTCAAATAATACCACAGGACGTTGGATTAGCGGCAAGGATTGCTCAGGGCGTTTTGCCGCCTCTTGGCGAGGGCTTTCAGCAACAGGCTGAGCGTGGTATTGAGCGCGAGCAGGGTTTAAAGCAATACCAGCAGCAAACAGACATAGGAAGAGAATCAGCTCTTGAGCAGGAGCGTTTGCAAAGGCAAATGAACCTTAACGCCCTTGAAGACTCGGGACTTGCCGAGAAGTTCCCAGGGCTTTATCAAACGTTAAAATTCCAAATAGGCGCTGGTCTTGTACCCGACACAAGCGTTATTTCGAATTTGCAGGCAAGACTTGCAGAGCGCGACTTTTGGAAAAGACCGGACAGAAGAGACGGCGCAGGAACAGGAACTGATACTCAGCCGCAGCCCCAACCAGGAGGCGCGCCTGGACAACCTGGACTAGGTTCAGGTGTAGGAGTTCCTTATCAACCAGGAATAGGATCAGGGGCAGAGCCTTCAGCTCAGTACACTTCACCAACAACGGGCGATACGCAAGTATACAGCACGCCGCAAAATGCGCCCCCTGCTGCCGAGGCAGTTCTTAGGATGCAGCAAACAAGCCCGATAAGCTACCAAAATGAAGTTGGTGCTGCTAATGCAATAGGAAGGCCGGGAAGGGGCGAGTACAGCACTGAATGGGATCAAATTGGCCAAGAACAGCGCCAAGAGATAGAAACGTATTCACCAGAGCTTGCACAAAGGATGCGAACAGCATCAGAGAACGAAAAAAGAAAAATAGCAATAGATCGCGAAATAGACGAACAAGAATATGATCAGTTACATAAGAATTTAACGCCATTTTATCAGAAATCGAATCTTGCCGATGCAGACGGAAATCTTGACCCCGAATATGAAACATTTGCTAAAGCTCTTTATCGGAACACTCGGGGGATGTCAACACCAGAAGCTGAGGAATACGTAAAGAACAATATACGCGATATTGCTAGAGACCAAGATCAGATGACTAAAATGTTTGATCGACCAGACTTTAATTTTCTCGAGCCATCAGAAAAAGATATGAATATCTTAGAAGCATGGGGAAGTAAATTCCAAAATCTTGGATTAGGAGAAGAATTTAAGGACAAGCTTAGGCAAAACTTTACAACAGATTATCCTATCGAAGCGATCATGAACCCACTTGATAAAGAATATAAAAGCAGAATGGCAGAGCTTAAAGGCCCTGAACGCCTAAGCCAAAACCTTAGATTTTCATCGGCTTTGGGAGGTAGTTTAGTTGCCAACTACTTAGAAAATCATTTTTCAACACGAGACACAGAAGCAGAACAGAAATCTTTTGATGGACTTGTCGATACGTTAATTGAAGCAATTCCAAAAGGACAATCATTATACGCATTCAGGCAAGAGGCTGTAAGAAATGGAATACCTCCTTCTTGGGTAGAACAAGCGGTTACAAAAGCGATAGAAAGAGGAAACGTTAAATTGAACAGCAGACAATTACAAGAATATCAAAACGTTGGACAAACTAGCGCAGAGCACATAAACAACACAAAGATACAACCGTGGTTTAGAAACCTTAAGGGAACCATGAGAAATGTGGCTTCCGCACTATTTGGGTGATAATGCAAGCATTTGAAGAGTTATTAAAAAATCCGGCTATACGCAAAAACCTAGAAAGCGCCGTTAAGAAATTCGGCTACAGCGCCGTTATGCAAACTCTTGGGTCGATGCCTAGGGGAACCGTAAAAGGGATTACAGCAATAGCAAGTGATGATTTCAGTGAAACTTCAGGCCCTGTTACTGGTCAAATGAGAGGTGCCAAAAAAGAAAAAGAAAGAGCTAAGATAGGCGCTAAAAACTTGGCGCAACTCGGTGCTCTGATGGGCGTTGGAGTATCAGGAATGAGGCTACCCGGTGCAATACAAGGTATTATGCAGGGTGCCGAGGCAATGATGGGACAGCCCGGTCAAGATCAACAAGCACCGCCCGCAGCCCAGCCAGAGCTTGAGGCACCACAGCAGCAACAGCCTGCGCAATTAACAGATCAAAGCCCAGGCCCGCAAGGCGGCTCTCTTACCCAACAGATGCTTCAAGGGATTGATATACAGTCGCTAGAGCCTGCGCAAACAGCAAGAATTTCAACACTTGCCCGAATGCTTGAATCGCTTGAGGGCCAAGGAAAAGGCCCCGACGATGAAGAAGTACGAAACATTAAAGGACAAATTGATGCTATTGCACAAGGAGGGGTCGCAGGCGAGGAAAGAGCGCGTTTTGAAGACCAGTATGGAGAAGACCCGACCGAGCGAATGGAAGAAGGTGAAAGGGAAAGACTAGAAGGCCCCGGAGGTATTGACCAAGAGGCCGAGATAGAAAGGCAGCAACATGCGCGTATGAGTCCCGAAGCCCAGCAAAGAGCCGATCCCCCTCAGATTACAGACGGCGACTTAGTAGAAACAAGGGACGGAAGAGAGGGAAGGGTTCAAAGTGTCGATCATGAAAAGGGCATAGCCAAGATCAAGATCGGCAAGAAAGTCCATTCTAAAAGTATTGACAGCCTTAATAAAAAGGACTGGAACGATCTTAAGTCTGCGCCCATTGAACAATTTGCCTATAATGAAGAGCTTCAGGTTCCTTTGATTAAGTTTAGAAAAGGGCCGTGGTACGCATACCAAGGCGTTGACCCGAAAACATTTGAGAGGTTCTCAAAGGGACAAGGAACAGCCAAGACAGAGGGAGAGTTCGCCGGACTTACCTGGTGGAAGGGAAAGAACCCATCGCTTGGGGCAGCCTTTTGGAAAGAGATCAGGGACAAAAACCCCTACGCAAGGCTCCAGGACGACATCGATCCCGAATCATTTTTTAGAGACTTTCCCCGAATCAGCCCCGAGCTACCCTGGAAGATACCAGAGAAAAAAGATAAAAAGAAAAAAACGAAAAGGAAAAAATCATGACACAAGTTCAAGGGCAAAACCCATTGTCATATCTGGGGGTAAAAGCTGAAAACCCTCCCAATGTAATCGTTGCCGCTAGAGCGCCGGCAACGACAGACCTTGGCTATCCTGTAGGAACGCTGTGGGTACACGCAGGAAATGAAGCCTACATAAACGTTGAAAACGCCGGCGGCGCTGCCGACTGGGCGCAAATCACTAATTAGGAGTAAGCCATATGTCTAGAGCTATGCCTGACGTTGAAAGATCGCTAGCCTTCGGAGATGTTGGCGCGACTTTTTCGAATATAGGAACACCGATAACAAGGAACTATTACCTTCATTGGCTTCAGAACTTAACAGACGCTACAGTTGAATTTTCATGGGACGGAGCGGATAACGTAAACCTCACGTTGGCACCGAATACCGCCCTTGTACTCGATGAGGCTACGAACGTTGCGCTAGAGAACGCAGAGCCTGCCAATGTAGCTATAGGCACGCAGTACAAAGCGCGCCATGCAGGCGTTGCGCCAACAGAGGGGAGCGTAAAGGTTAACGGGGAGTTTATTGTACTATGAGCAAGTTCACAAGCTTAGGCGGCGGCGGTGGAGGCCTTTCCGAGGTAACTTTTGACGCGGATACCGGATCAGCGACTACAGTATCGGGAACCGCTAACGTTGTAGGAACGGGGGGCATTAGCACAAGCGGAACAGGTGACACGCTAACAATCGACGGATCGGGGATTACAAGCGCTCCTTTGCTTAAATATTGGAAAGCATCGGACTTTGATGCACTGGAAACGAATTTCGCGCCCCTAAACCAAGATGACGGATCAAACGCTTCTATCTTAGTCAGGTCTTTTGACGATACAACAGAAGAATTTGTTAACTTCTCTATGTCAGCACCGAACGCAATTGATACCAGCGGAACTGTGACATTCCGGGCTTATATTTACGCCGAAACAGCCGCGGCATCGGTTAACATCCAGTTAAGACTTGGGCATATCAGCGCAAATGATAACGACTCGTGGGACCTAGCCTACAGTAATGAAGACTCCGGAGATGTTGCACTAAGCGCGACACAAGACCAGATCACTGTGGCCGAATGGACGGAAACCGTTACTAATCTTGGCTGGGCTGCTGATGATTTATTGCTTTTAAGGCTATCCAGGATATCGCCGACAGGAACAGACCTGACAGGAGATTTACAGCTAATAGGCTTCAGCGTGGAGGTTCCGCAGTAATGGGAGCGAGTAAGGAATTTACAGGTGGAACAGATAGAATAGAGGTTTCGACTTACTCTGGGATGACGGATATTTTTACAGGCGGTGGAAATATCTCCTTTTGGACAAAGCTAAATAGTTCGATGTCTGGAAATTCAACAGCCCTCCGTTTTTTAGATAAAACAAGCGGAACTTCTGCTTCACCAACAGAAGGATGGGCATGTTATCGTCTCTCATTTGATGCTTCTAATGATATAATGAGCTTTCTTATCAGAAGAGATGGTCTATCTGTATCTAATCTTCCTTTAGAAATACCACTTGATGAGTGGATTCATTTATCGCTTAACTGGGGAGGTGACCCAGCAGTAACACCAGTTCAATTTCATAACGGTATCAATGTGGGGTCAATGAACTCGTTTTCAGGCACAGGTCCGTATGTGCCTGACACAAACAATCCTGTTTTCTTCGGAAACTCACCTAATTTAGATCGACCGTTAGAGGCTGAAATGTGCTATGTGCACATGTATGACAAAGAACTTTCTGTTGAGGAAATCAATGAAATCATGCACAAGCCCGGCTCAATCCGCGATGGCCTTGTAGGTTTTTGGCCATTGACAGACGACGGAAGCACGCAGAGAAACTTATCAGGAATCGGCAATAGCGGAGCAGTAACAGGAGCGACAAATTCAGACGACGGGCCACCCGTAACTTGTTTTAAATAAAAGGATTTAAGAAATGGCAGACCCAAGAGGCGACATAACGAAATACCTAGGCGTAGAGTACGCCTTCGCGCCAACATACGTACGAGACAGAGCGCCGACAGTAGACGACGTACAGGACGAGCAGGGCATCTATAAGATCCCTTCCTTTTGGGTTCACATAATCGACCCTCTTACAGATCAATACGACGTATACACGCTAGTAGATATCAACAGCTCGACGGGAAGCGTTGAAGCCACGTGGCTTCTAACTGCTGGCGGCCCTGGGGGCACAGTAACGAGCCTTGAAGCCGACGACGGTAACGTTGCTAATCCCACAGGAGGCACAATTGACGTTTTAGGCGAGATCGTTGCAAACGCTACAAACGCCAAGCCTTTATTTACAACAGCGGGTGCGGACACGGTTACAGCAGAGCTTCAGATTTCGACGACTGTTCCGGCAGGGACAGGAACGATAAACGACGTTGGGCTTGTAAGCCTTAATGAAGATCATTTTAACATCAATGCGGCGACTGGTGAGGTTTCGCTCGTTGGCGGTTCAAGCGAAATGAACACGCTAACAGCAGACGAGGCAACAGCTCCAGGCGTTAATCCCATTGTTCCAGACGGCGCGGGCAACATCGATGTGTTTGGCTCTCTAGTTGACGCTCACGGCGTACCCATTGAAACACAAACAAGAGCCGCAAATACTTTAACCGTAGAGCCTCAAGTAGCGGCCTCATCAGCTACAAGCGACCGCACATCTAACGGCATGCTACACGTAGATTCTGCGGCCTTTGATATCGACACCGACGGATTCTTGCAGCTTGCTGGCGGTGGAGGAACGGCAACGACATCTGTTTTAACCGATTCTGGCGCTCCAGCAGTCGAGCCGGACGCAACAGGAGAGATTGAGATATTGGGCGGCGTAGGTATAGATACTGTAGGAACAGGACCCGGCAACACCGTCACGATTAACGCGGATGGCGATGTGGCGACACAATACAACGCAGATTCAGGAAGCGCAAC
>PWWA01000113.1 GCA_003562145.1 Candidatus Woesearchaeota archaeon
AAGAAGCAATTAAAGTTGACAAGGACATTGAAGTAAAAGCAAAAGAATATTTTGCCCATAATACTAAGAAAGCAGAAAACATAAAAGAAATTAAAGATACTATTAATAAGTTCAGGGGATTTGTTAAGGCGCCTTTCTGCAGCATAGAAAAAGAAGGCGAAGGATGCGCTGACATAATCAAAGCAGAAACCCAAGGTGCTTACGTGTGCGGCATTCCCTACTCAGAAAAAGAAAGAGAACAACCGAAAAGCAAGAAATGCGCTGTCTGCGGCAAGCCGGCAAAGCACATAGTATACATTGCTAAAAGTTATTAATTCTTTCAAAAAAAAAATTGTGGGCTTGAGGACGAAGTCCGAAACCCACTTCCGTGGGTTTCCTCAAAAGCCTTGCTTTTGGGATGCCAGAAACAAATGTTTCTGTGCACGGCGGAAAACGAACGCCGTGGCCCGGATTTGAACCGGGAATCCCGTAAGGGAGTAGTTAACTCGAAGCTTTTTGTCAGGGGCTTGACCGAAGGGAAACCCCTTTTGGGTTCAATGACCGAAACTATTGTTCGAGACTACCGCAATACCTGGTTATGCGACCACGGCACTTTTTTTATTGTTTGTCTAAAGCTATTTATGTGTGTTGCGGTTTTTTTGTGTGATAAATTTTTATTTAGCATTAAAAAGAATTTTTTAAAGTAAAATAGGCCTTGTTTGCTGTTCGGAACGATGAATGACAAATTTCTTTTAGATATTAAGAACGTTAAACTTATAAATAAAACTTGTTTTCGCCCTCTTCTGGGTTTGGCTTCCAGCGTAAGAATATTCTTTAAGTTGGTTATGCCATGCACAGCGCAAAAATAAAGATTTGCTTTAGGAGGGATATTATATGGGTAAAAAACACAAAAAGCGCAACGTTGAAGTGGAGAGCGAAGACAAAGAAGTTTTAACTATTTCGAAGACAGCTGTGTGGCAGGCGGTAGCAGGGATATTCGCGGTTTTATTCGTTGCATCATTGTTTACAGGGGGATTCGGGCTTACTGGACGCGTAGTTGAAACCGGATCGGATCCGCAGGCAGCACCCAGCCCGACACCGACACCAAGCCCTTCTCCATCGGGACAGGTAAGCCTTGATGGAGCTAGAGCTATTGGGAATGAAGATGCAAGCATTATTATGGTTGAATATTCTTCTTTTACATGCCCTTTCTGTGCTAGGCATAGTTTGGGGGATGGCATCTCTGTACCTGTGAAAGCTCTGATTGAGGAGAACTTCGTGGATAAAGGGGATGTGTTATATGTTTACAAGCATTTCACCAGGAATGATATGGATGTAGTGCTTGCTAATGCTGCTGAGTGTGCAGGGGAGCAAGGCGCATTTTGGGAGTACAAGAATTTAATATACCAGAACCTGCAAAGCCTGGGACAGGCAGAGCAGCTAATCCCTCAGTGGGCACAGGAACTCGGCTTAGATACAAATAAGTTCAATGAGTGCTTTAATTCGCAGAGATACTCTCAGAAGGCGACGCAAGACTTAAGAGAAGGCCAGCAGAACGGGATTACTGGCACTCCTGGGTTCTTGATTAACGGAAAAATAATAAGTGGGGCTTGCCCGTATTCCACGTTTGAGCAAGCTATAAACGCTGAACTTAATGGAATGGATTGGTCTGTAACAAACTGCCAAGTCAGTATAAGGTAAGCTGGTTAAATGAGGTGGACCTGGGTTCACCCAAGTTTTTTTTTATTTTCCCGTTTTTTATTTCTTTAATTCCCACAAGGCAACTACAGTTTTTTTTCTAAACAAATCGTGTTTGGTTACTACTATAAAATCAAAACATTTATATATTGGTTTGGTGTTGCATTATTATTATGGCTAACCAAAACAACTACTGGCCGATTTTCTTGGCATCGGCGATGCTAGGCATTATAAGCATGCTGCTTTTATTCTTTGGCTTGTTAAGGAATTCTGGAATAGCATTCCTCATACTCGCAGCAGTACTTGCGCTTACAGGGTTCTTGCTAGGAGCAAAGATGATGAAAGCAAACCTATACGTGCTAGTAAGCACAATGGTAGGCTTGCTGGTAGTAATATTCCACTTCCTGGTTAGAAGCGCTGAAACAGTCATACTGTTCATGGTTGTTGTTTTCTCGACAGGGTTCATTTTGGTCTTGATTTCTTGGGGAAAAAAAGCTACGATGATAAAAGAAAAAAGATGGGCTAAGGAAGACAAGATACGCCAAGGAGAGGAGCTTCCTACAATCCAGGTAGTCAGTACAGAAACGGACAAGATTTACCGGGAGCTTGAGAAGATAGAAGAAGAATTAAAGAACTTGGAAAGAGAAGAAAAAAAGAGGAGAGCAGCAACAAAAAAGAAAGTTTCTAAGAAGAAGCCTAAAAAAAGGAAGCCTAAGAAAAAAGCCAAGAAGAAGAAAGCTTCTCAGTAATCACCCAGGCTCTTCTGGTCCTTATTAAATTTCTCCAATCTTTTAGGCGGATTAACTCGCTTAAAGGAAAAGCCCCATTGCTTAAGCATGGCTTCAGCGTTCTTTGCAATATCAGGGGCTGCAACCACGCCTTTCACATTTTTCTTGTCCACGCCCTTAAGCTCAACGATTTTCTCAACGTAACGCCTTAACTGCTGGACAGCGCTAAACCCAGCGGTGTAACGCTTACACTCCACAATTACTAAGTTCCCGTTCTTGTCATGGCCAAACACATCGATGAAACCGAACTTTGTGTGCTCCTCCCTGCTGAGAGGCGCAAAGTCCTTGCTTATCAAGCCCGGGTTCTCCTTAATCATATCAGACATGTCCCTCTCACTGCCAACCAAGACTAGTTTTCGCCCGTCCTCAAGCTTAGCGGAATGAAAAGAAAAAACCCTTGTTATAAAAACATCGAGGTAATCCTTGTATTTTTGGTTGTAAGACTTAAGAAGCAATCCTTTCCGTTCCCTGCCACCAGCCTCAACTAATTCCAGGGATGAGTCCGGCTTCATATAATTTACAGGGTTGCTGCCCTCAGGCTGATGCACAATAATAGACTTATCAGCCTTGATAATGACAAGCCTACCACCCTCCCTGAGTTCAGCCTCTGCACGCCCACTATAAATAATGCTGCACTCACAGAAAAAGCTTAGGGTTTCACCAGCATTGACCGCCTTGGAGAATTCCGCCCTGAAAACGCTTAAATCCATTAAACAAAGGAGAAAAGGCCTCTTGTTTTATATTTTTCTGGTTTTTTCACAATATTTATAAACCAAGTTTTATTCCTTGCACCGAGCATAAACGAGAGGTTCAAAGGATGGGAAGAATAAAGACTAGACTGGTAAAGGCAGTAACAATGGACGTGGTAGAGAAACACAGGGATGAACTCACAACGGATTTCGAGAAAAACAAGGAAGTGATAAGCTCAAAGCTTGACGCGCCCTCAAAGAAAATCAGGAACATAATCGCGGGTTACGCGACTAGGATGAAGAAAGCAGAGCAGAAAGAGAACTAAGAAAGCACAGCCAACAGGGGAGGTGGCGACGATGAACGAAGACAACTCAATTTTTATAGGGAGCAAGCCATTCATGAACTACGTGACGAGCGTCGTTGTGCAGTTCACAACTAAGAACGCAACAGAAGTCTTGGTTAAAGCCCGCGGCAAATTCATTGCGAGAGCAGTGGACGTCGCAGAAGTTGCAAGCAAGAGATTTATGAAGGACCAAATAGGCGTAAAAGACATCAAGATTGACTCCGAAGAATTCAAGAATAAGGAAGGCCGCGATGTAAGGGTTTCAACAATCGAGATATTGCTAACGAAGAAATAATAAAAATAATTCTTTTAAACATTGAATTTTCCATCCTCATAAATAACTTTTTCTTCGCCTGACTTCAGGATAGCTGTTACTTTCCTTTTCTCCGTGCAAACAATATCTGTGTGAATCGCGGAATCATTATACCCCATTTCATCCCATTGCTTTTTCGTTATTTTTGAAGGGTCGCCAGGATACGCGTCCTTGTATGCACTTCCTAACGCTAGATGAGTGTTTCCCTGTTCTCCACCAACGTTTTCGTCAAACAACGTTTCAGCCATGAACCTCGTAATCCTTGACAAGCGGCCATCTGTTAAAGAGAATTCCCCTACTTTATCTGCGCCTTCCGCCTTAATCATTTCTCTTAGTACTTCTTCGCCTTCACTCGCAGTTGCCTTAACCACTACTCCCTCCTTGAACTCGAGGTAAACATCCTTTACGAGGACATCGTAAATATATACTGGCTGGTTGAACTTGATACGGCCTTCAGTGCCACGCCAATCCGGGCTAATAAATACCTCGAAGCTAGGAATGTTTCTCCCGCTGCCACCCATCCAATTCCTGTTCTCACCAATTTTAACCCATAAATCAGTGTCCTTGGATTCAATGTGAAGCTTTTCTATTTCCATCTTGTTAAGCTCTCCCTTCACGCGCTCAACCTCACCAGCAATCCCATCCCACTTAGCTACAGGGTCTTCTTCGTCCAGGTAACATGCTTTTACGATCTCGTCCCAGTACTCTTCCAGTGAGAGGTTAGCTTCTTTAGCCATGGCTTCGGTGCCGTAAAGTGCCAATGTCCATGTGAATCTTCCCTTGTTCTCTTTTTCTTCAAGCCATTCCTTGTAAGGCTTCATCGACTTAGCCTTAGTCATAATCTTATTAGGCGGAATTCCCTTTAATTCCTGGGGGTTAGTCGTGGCAATAATGCTCACTGCGTGGTCCGCCTGCTCAGCCTTCCCTTTCAAGAACTTGTCCGGAAAAAACTTTAGTTGCTCCTCAGAAGCAAGATCAAAGAACTCCCTAGCAATATCATCCGGGTAATAAGTTATTATAGGGTGAGCGCCTGCCTTGAGAACCGAGCGCCTAAGGCTTAACAGCATGGGCTTCGCGCATTCCGGGACTTGGATGAAGACAACATCTCCTTTCTTCACGCCCTTATACGTGTTTAAAGCGAAATTGACGAGTAAATCAGCGTATTTATCCAGGATTTCCTGTTTCGGAGTATAACCCATTTTATTGCCGGGAAAAAAATACTTATATAAAGGTTGCCATTCTACGAAGCAAGAATAGGGCTTATAGCATAACCAGGATAGTGCGGCCGGCTTCGGACAAAACTAGATGTGAAGCGAAAGCCGATATGGTTTTGGCAGGATACCGGCTGGTGGGGGTTCGAATCCCCCTAAGCCCGGCATTACTTTTTGATAACGTATTCTAACGGGTAGCGGTTTGCTAGGTGGAGTTCTTTCCAGTGGAGGATTTCTGTGCGTAAAAGGTTTTCTTTGAAGATTTCATGCAAGGATTCTAGTTTGTTCAGGTAGTCTTCGTGGTTTTCGCTCATGAAGTGCAGGTAAACAAATTTTTTTGAGTAACCACCCATAGCCATGAAGCTAAGGCTCTTAATTTTTTTTATAATGCTTTCATTGAATTGTTTTAGTTCGAATATTGCTTGTGTTACTCTTAGGCCTCCTAGTTTTTTCCCGGTTTGGGGCATTAGCCTGCTGAAATAACCGTTCCTGATAAGCCTTTTCAGCCTGTAATGTGTTACGTCGTAGCTTATCTTTAGGTCCTTGGATATTTGTAGTAATGAATCCTTGGCGTGGCCTGAGGATAAGTGCTTTACGATTGAAATGTCTTTTTTGTCGAGCTTTATTTTGCTTGGAATCATGGTTGGCTTCCTGAGCTTTATCTTTGTGCCGAAGTGTGTGAAGTCAGAAACAATTGTTTTGTCTATTGTTATTGATTCGTGTTCAGGCAGGCTTTCTTCAAATTCTTGTATTTGTTCCCTGTTTTTGTAGAAGCACCATACTGCTAAGTTGTATGTGCCTGTGTTTTCGTGGATGCTGTGAACGGGCTTTTCCTTAATCATTTTCGTTATTATTTCACCCGGCTTTTTTGTGTTGAATAAGTATAGTTTTTTTGTTAGTGGTATTAAGTCCCAGTTTAGGATGGCGTCGTACCTAGAGATATATCCTTTTTCCTCAAGCCTTTTGATTTTGTAGCTGATTGTTTGTTGTGGCAGGTGAAGGGCTTTGGCTAGCTGCTTTGTCGTGTACCTGCAGTAATCAAACAAATAATCCAGGAGTTCTTTATCTTTCGCTGTTAGTCTTAGCATAGTGCTTGTAATAGTCATGATTATTTAAATTTTTCCTAAATCTACCAAATTTATAACAGAAATAACTATATTATTGTTATGTCATCTCTTAGTAACAAATAAACTTTGAGGTGATTTGAAATGACTTACTTCCAAATACAACAAATGCTGCAGGACAAAGGCCATGAAGATGTAATAGGAAAGCTAAAAGAAATAACGGGCATGAAAACAGCTTACAATCAAAAACAAGTACAAGGATATCGAATACTGATTGGGCCTGACGGCTTTGCCTACACAGGAAACATAACAACACAAGATTTTGACAAAAGATTTTACCAAAGATAAAAACTCAAAAGGTGAAAAAAAATGACTGCTGAAAACTTAGAAGAAAGAGTAAAACAGGATTTAAAAAATGACAGCCCTCCATTAAGCCAAAAAGATTATATTGAATACATAAAAGACAACTTCAATTATACTATTCACGACGACATAGCTACGTTTGAGCTGAGATTGGATGATAGGGTAAAGCATTACGATAAAAGGGAAGAAATAAGTGAAGGTGATAGCCTCTCAAATGCAGGTAAAGGCTTTATTATAAACAGGGAACTTAACGGACAAGAAACCCTTTACACAGACAGCATAATCCACCAAGTGTTTTACGGAAGGACTCCTAGGCAGAAAAAGCTAAACTCCTACCTCAAGCAAAATTACCCTGAGTTGCTGAAAGAATACAAGTCCCTGGCGCTGAAAAGCATAGATTTCAAAAAAGGCTCAAAGAAAGAATTTGTGGAAGGATATGATGCTTATGCGACAAAGCTTCTTTTAGTGGCCACTGAATATAACCGAAGCGTACCGCGGAAAGATAGGGTTTTGTTGATCCCATAAATTTTCTTTGCTTTGTTTTTTCTTTAGGACTATGTGGTCTAGGTCTTCGATGATTAGCCTTCCTGTGTTGTCATAGTTGTTTTTTACAACGAAGAACATGTTCCTTATGGCTTTGTCATATCTTATTTTATTATCGCTTCCTATGTATCCGTGTGCAAAGACATCTGCTTGGTATAACCCGTTTTTTATGGCTCCTGATATTCTTCGGTGGGATTCTTCATATTCTGCCAGTAGCTCTCTTCCATTGGCTAGCTTTTCGAATTCTGTTTCAGCTATTTCCTGGACAGTGTTTCTGCCGTTTTCCCTTAAATCAGGAGAAATGAAGACTGCATTAGGCTCTACTCCTCTATTAAAAGAAGTCCTAACGTAGGGGTGCAGCTTTGTTACGTTAGTGAATCCGAACTCTTCAAGGATTCTCGTTGTGGATTCCACGTTTTTTGTTATGTCGAACCCCCATAAGCCGTAGTGTTCGGGGTGGGTTCGTACACTCTTCCTGTAACCTAAGATTCTTCCGACCATGCTTGCTTCCGGGATAGTTAGTATTATTGAGTTTGTGCCTGCACTGATTATCCTATCAGAATCCATTGGCAGCAGCTTGTATTTTCCGCTTAAGTTTTTTTGTTCCGGCAGGGTTGCTAAGTATTCTTCGAGTTCCAACTCAGCAAATTTGTGTTTGTTACTCACAAGTAATATAATGGTTGTTTTTATATATAAATGTTTCGTTTTTATCATGGTTTTTTTCTAAATATTTTTAAGGAAACCCCGTTTACCAGCAACCAGGTGGTTTTTATGAAGAGCTACAGAAAAGAACTATGGTTCAACACAACGAAAAAGATTGAGTTCATCAACATAACCGAGAAAGTCCAAGAAACAATAAATGAATCAGGCGTCAAAGAAGGACTTGTTTTAGTGAATCCTATGCATATCACAGCCGCAGTCTATGTTAATGACGCAGAATCAGGCTTAATAGAAGATTACAAGAAATGGCTGGAAGAACTCGCACCATACCACGGAGACTACAAACACAACTTAACCGGAGAGGACAACGCGCACGCCCACCTAAAACGCCAGTTAATGGCACACCAAGTCGTCCACGCCATAACCAAAGGAAAACTCGACCTCGGCCCCTGGGAACAAATCTATTACGCGGAATTCGACGGCCAAAGAAAAAAACGCGTCTTGATAAAAATCATCGGGGAATAAACACAACAATTTTTTTCGTTTTATGCCTTATTCTAAATATATTCGAAAACCTTACGGGAACAAGAAAAGAACTTCCGGAATTTTTTGGGATATTCAAATAAACAACCGGAACCTATACGAATAAACCAAGAAAACGTTTTGGAGGTTAATAAAATGAAAGAAAAAGATTATTCGGTGATCGGTTATTTCAGGGCGAATGCGAGGATGAGCCTAACAAAGCTAAGCAAAGCCACAAAGATACCGGTAAGCACTTTATTCGACAAGCTGAGGGATTTCGAGAACAGGAAAATAATACAGAGACATACCGCAATAATAGATTTTAAAAAACTTGGATATGACATAAAACTCCAAATACTCCTAGCCGTAGACAAGGACAAGAAAGAAACACTGCAAAAATTCCTATCCAGACACCCACGGGTAAACACCATCCTAAGAATAAACAACGGCTACGACTACATGATCGAAGCCATATTCAAAAACATGGAAGAACTAGACGAATTCACAAAGAACCTGGAAGAACACGAGCCAAAAGACAAAAAAGAACTATACATAATGGAAGACATCAAAAGAGAAGAATTCCTAACACACAAAGAAAACCTAGGAATAATAAGATAAGATAGACGAGAAAAGAATAATCGCTAGAACCAAACCTAGCGGGAGCTATGAAAAAAATGGAGAAACCACAATACTTAGTATCGAAAGGAATAGTAAACCTGCTAAGAAACAGGTACGAGTTAGAACTAAGCGACAAAGCGGAACAGAGAATATCTGGATTAGAAAGTGAATTCACAGACAGGCTAGGAGAAGAACTATCAGAGACGTTCAACTACGAAACAATCTCAGCAA
>PWWA01000116.1 GCA_003562145.1 Candidatus Woesearchaeota archaeon
AAGGAGGATTCCCCGAAACATTCACACTAAAAAAAGATAAATACTACAAAGAATACATAACCTCCCTTGTAGTAGACAAGATAATCTACAAAGACATCCCCACACTATACAAAATAGAAGACCCAAGATTCCTAAGAATACTGCTAGAAATAATCTCCACCAACCCAGGAATGTACATAGACTACCAATCACTCAGCAAAAAACTCGGAAAGGACAGGAGAGTAATAAAAAAATATGTAACATACCTGCAAGACAGCTACCTAATAAGGCTCCTCGGAAACTACAGGAAAGGAAGCATGACAACACTCCGAAAAATGAAAAGAGCATACCCCACAGACAACTCATTCACAAAATTATTCGTGCCAACAATAAACGAAACAACACTCGGAAAAATGGTCGAAACAACCATAGTAAACAAGCTAAAAGCAACCACCTTCTGGAAAAACACCAAAGAAATAGACATAATACACAACAACGAACCCATAGAAATAAAATACCAAGAAACCATAACAAACCAAGACCTAAAACCCCTAAAAGAATTCATAAAAAAACATAACGCCAAAAAAGGCATCCTAATAACAAAACACCACGAAAAAAAAGGAACAATAAAACAAATACCTGCATGGAAATACCACCTCACAAAAACCTAAAAACAACCCCTAGTCCCGCCACAAAACCCTGGAACATGCGCGGAGAAGAGCAAAGAAACCCTCCTCAAAGGGCTCTGTCCCAAATCTCACATTTTATTGCTGCGAAAACACTACTGCGTCCTGCCTGGCGCAGGTTCATCGTCAAGCAAGCTGCATGAATCGCTTGCTCTCCTGGCTTGTTTCAAGGCAGCAACAATGATTCGGGACAGAGCCTCCTCAAAGAAAAGTTTTAAATACTAATAAACACCGGGATAAACCAAACAACGCAGGGAAACCTAAAAAGAGGGCGGACAACAACATGAACACCAAGAAAATCGCGTTCCTAATAATACTAATAGTTCTAACAACGCTATACGCAAACACAGCATTGGCAGACACACTGAATTACGAAGACTACGAACTTCCCAGTTATCCCCCAGGCACACCTCTAGGTACGTGTAGGTATGTTGATGGAAACGATGAACTTTATCTTATGTACGGCAGCTTAAATGATTGTCCATCCCAAGTATATATTGAATACAACGACCAAACTTTTAACAGGATTGGTGGTATTAATTTCGATGAGTGTGGCGCTCTTTACGCAGCATTTGACCAAACACAAATGTGTTCCTCTAGGTCTGCATCTTCTGCAACAGGAACAACAAGTCCTTGTAGTTATAAAATATCTGAAACAGATAACATAGTTACAAGAGAAGGAATAGACTTCACAAGCGATGTATGCAGGTGCGGAAACGATTTTTATAGTATAAACGACCCAGGATATTGTGATGATGGAGTATACTTAGCAGGTGAAGGAAGCACAGCAAGTTCACAATCAAATCCTGATAGAGCAGACTATATAAATTCAGGCTCTTACCCAGGTAGTCTCTATGGAGCTTGTGTTTTTGAGGTGTCTATTCCGACTTATGACCCTTTTCATGTTCACGGAGAAACAATGACTGAATACCATTGCAATACATATGCCTTGCCTGATTTCACAAAAAACATGGGTTGGTTTCCTGGAACAATGGGTGAAGGGTGGCCAGATCCTCTAAAGTTTCTTGACAGTGATGCTTCTGCTATGGCTGCAGTGCTTCCTCCGTTCTGCCCACATGATATAAGCAAACTTGGAGGTGTTGCTGAATACTGTCATTGTGGCGGGGAGACTTTGAGTGTTTCGGATGGTGGTAGGTGTGATTATGCTGATCCTGTTCTTTGTACTGATTTGGATTCCTGTGGGGACTGGCAGATTGGTGGTTACATAAATCCTAAACGAAATGAGTTTAATTATAGTAAAGCTATACTTCGTGATTCTTTCAATTTTTTCCCATCCACCCTCAGACCAGGTCATAGTGGGAATACTGTTCCTGCCAGGGAAATGGGCAGGCATAGTGATTCTTATTTTTATTCTATTTATTCAACATGGGTTTTCTTGGATGAGGACAAGGTCGTGGAGTTCAGAGGAGAAGTTAACGAAGGTCTGACAATGACTGTTTTCCGGGCTGAGCCAAGCGGGAGAGGTGGTTGGAACATCGAAGAGATTAATCGTGTTATCAGATCAAGACAAATAAATGCAAATCAAGCGGAGGACCTAAGAATTTCTCTCACAGAAAGTTCTGATAGAGTTCTTGAAAAAGGTTGGTATTTGATAAATATAGTTTACTGGGATAGAGGTGGTGATGATTACCTCGTGTTAGAGCCTTTTGTTGACGGTAGTAGGACGAGGGTTAATGATGCTTTTAGAGTCGTAAATTCTTATGGTCCTTTAGGATTAGATCCGGGATTGTTTGAAGAGGAGGAGGACGCTGAGTGGGCTTGTACGAGCGACCCTTACCTGAATGGAGATTGGCATAGTGAGTGGGAGACCGATGAGTATAGTATTAGGTGTTGCGGTATAGACCCAACTAATTTTGGTACGCAAGCTCCGGATGAACTGGTTTGCACTACTTCTGGGTGGAGTCGCATTGAAAAATGTGTTGTTGATGGAGAGGAACTTGATGGAACGCATTATCTTCCAAGGTTAAGAGATGATTTTGGCTTTGATGTTGCTTGTTGTGGAAATAATCCTGAAAGTGCTTCTGATGGAGGCGACCTTGGCAGGATTAGTCCTGACGGCCAATTTGTTTGTCTTGATGACGCTGGAGGACATCCTGGCACTGATTTTATTTGGAGGGATGCTGTAGATCAATCTAATTCTTTTGTTGTGCGCCAGGCTGAGGACACACATTTTATTTCTAATTCTGCTGAATGGCTTTATTGTGATGCTTCAGGAAAAGGATTTGGTGATAATGAGCCGGGTGTTTCAAGGTATGGTTCTTTTTATATGCCTGCGGCTGCTTTAGGGTCGTGTGCTGCTTTGCTTGAAATGGCGTTGCCAAAAAATTTTCCTTCTGGAACAGGTACTGAGAGAAGGGTTTATGTGTGTGATGAAAACAGACCTGGTCCTTGTAGAGATAACGCAAATTCTTCTGGGTTTAAGGCTTATTGTTTCAAAGATGCGAGTTATGATAATAATCCTACTAATTTTGTAACTTACTGCAGCGATAACTGCGAGATATTTGATGGGTTTTGGCGTGCTTTACAGAACCCTGATTTAAAGGTTCCTGATCATACACGCCCTACTTCATCAAGTGGTAGGGTTGATTCTGAGTGTTCTGATGGCAGGTTTGCTGAAGGATGTTTTGAAGGCGGTAATGGAGAGGATAATGGGGAGAGTGGCTATGAAAATATAAATGACTATCTTATAGATTTGCATTTTTTTTCGCAAGGCAAGCCTGATTCTTTTATATGCTATGATATTAATGAGAATAATTATTTTATGGAGTGTTGTAGTGTTTTCAATCCCAATTCTTGTACTAATAGGAATAATCGTTTGAATGATTACATTTTGAGTCCTATGAGTTCTTATTTGTTGGACGGTCAGCCTTTGCATGCTTTAATCACGAATTTCGATACGGGTACTCGCTTTCAGCATAGAAGGTATGAATCATTGCAAAAAGGTGGTTCAGCTGGTTTTTCTGGGAATGCTTTGAAAATCAAGGATTGGACTCAGTTTGATTATTTGCATTTTCAGTTTTCATATACTAGGGGCGCCCTTGGAAATATTGTTTTCGAGGACAGTAATGGAGAAATTGCTTCTCTTGATTTGAATAATTATATTAATAGCATTGGCGATGTTATTGTTTGGCAATCTGTCACGATTCCTCTAAAAGATATTAATGATGCCAATTCTGATTTTAATTTGGGTAATGTTCAGTCCATTAGAATCTTTGTAACTGATGGCCCCACTTCATTGGTGTTTCATAACTTTTACTTAAGCACTAATTCCACTAATGATGTTTCTGTGCCTGGCGAAGAATATTTTTGTTCTGGTCCTTGGGGTGGCTGGATAAGCAATCTTGATGGTCCTAGTGATGCAGGCTTTGGAGATAATGCTCCTCCTTCAATGTACGAAATGTATGAATATGCTTGTAATTTGAACCCTGCTTATCGTTGGACTGGCAGGAGGTGCTGCGGGGACGATACAAAATATTATAATTACGGGGAATGGTTTACTGATACCAATGGTTTTTGTTGGGGGGGCGCACCTGTTTTTAATGATAGTACAATTGCGTCCTCTGTATCCTTGGATTATTCCTCTAGGAATTTAACTGAGAAGTCTTTGCTTTATTATAACGGAAATATTTATTCGTGTCACCTACCAAAAAACCATTATGACAAGCAGTTTTCCTACGATGGCACTACTCTTTTGAATTCTAATTTCAGGAATCAAGTTGATGAAGTAAAAGATCCTTTCTCTGTAGTTGGGTCGTGGATGTGCCAAGAAGGACAAGGTTGGGTCAAGTTAGAGGATGTTAACAGGGTTATGCTATTGTCTTCGGTCCTTAACGGTATTGCTCTCGAAAAAAGTGATGATGAATACACGTTGTTCTGCGGTGATCATGTTGGTGTTAGCAATTATCTTGGTAGTGCAGAGTACGCTGTTAAGCATGGTTTGTTGGGGGTTGGGCTTTGTGTTCTTAGGACTGGGCCGAATAAGGTGCCTGATGAGAGCCCTAAGCACTTAGTGGTTGGCGTTGAGATAAATGACAGTGTTGAGATGGAAGATTACCTTGAAAAAGTTATAAGGGCATTCCTTCCTTTTGCGCACAGTGATACTAGTATTAATTGTGCTGGCGCCCCGGATAATCCTTCTTCAAGCCAGTTCTTTAGGTCTTGTAGTGTCGAGAACGGAGAGGGATTGCGAGTTTACTATAATAAGCCTTTTAACTTATTATTAATAAGCAATTCCAGGATAACGAATGATTATATTGATAATGATGGTTTTGTCGGTTTCCTGGCTGACAGCTGGTATAAGATAAGTAAGTGGTGGAAAAACATTTTTGGAAGGGACTCGGATGCTTCTTCTCCTTTTGAGGATATCCCTGAAGACATACGGAACTTATACATAGCGGTTCAGGGAGATAAAAGCATTGTGGGCACTCTTGCCCCTCAGCCAAGCGGGGATTTTTTTAAAGGGCATGTAAGCTATAATAAGGCCACTAATAATATTTCTTTCTTAAAAGATGTTATGACTAGGAATAACCCTGGTGTTACTGTTCATTATCTTGCGGATGGGAGTGTGCAAGCGCTTTCTTTTACTAATGTGGGTGTTGATGACTGGAAGAGGATTTCATCGGATTTAAGGCTTGACAGTTCTAGTCCTGGAGTGGACTTCGGTTTTGTTTGTCCTCAGCCGTTCAGGGAATTGATAATTGGTGATGACAGGGTTTGTGAGCCTCCCCAGTGCAGAGTAGACGATGAGTGTCGCCCTGATAGATGGGAGTGTACAGAGATTGAGATCCTGCGTAAGTATGAGTCTTATTGTGACGAAGACGAAGGAAGGTGCGTAGAAAGACAAACGCAAATTTCTGGTTGTAAAGATTATTATGGATTAAACGTTTGCTCTGATGATCGCACTAAATGTGTTGAATGCAGCGACTTGTATGGTGGTTGTAGTCCTGGTTTTAGATGTGAAAACAATGAATGTGTGAAGGAAATTACGGAGAATGGTAATGGGGAGCCAGGTGGTGTAGATGTAAAGGCGATTTTTAAAATAAGTCCTCCCAATCCGCGTACTCTTTATAATGTGATGTTCGAAAGCGAGAGCCCTCCTACTTTATCGCATTCTTGGGTGATACATGATGATTCAGGCGATTCAATAAAATCTGAAGAAGACCTACGTACGATTCGGCACTCTTTCGAGGTTGAAGGCTGGTATACTGTTTCTTTAACTGTTTCCGATGACGAGCACGAAGATACACACGTTGTTGGCTTCAGTGTCTTACCTTGCAGGCGTACGTGTGAAGATTATGGGTTAAACCCGTGCAGATATTTAGAGCCTCCTTACCCGGAAACTTATGAGCCTAACGGTGTGACCCCTGAGCCAAGAGAGTACTGTACAGAAATAATTAATGAATGTATACGGCCTAACGGGGATCCGTTAACCATTTGGTGCGAGTATGATAGGTGGTCTGGAAGCGGTAGTGGTGATGACTTTGTGGATCTGGAGCCCCCTGAGTATATCGAGCGAGAATAAGTACTTGTGGCTTTCCCATAACATTTATATAAGACGATTCATTCAATTCTTTGTATGAGGCAGGCGAGGCTTTCCGGTGTTTATTATAAGGCGGCTCCTACTTTGTTGTCTAAGCAGATAGAGGAGTGTTTTCTTTCTGGGAGGGGTCCGGGTGCTTTGCCTGTGGCTGTTAAAGCCAAAAAATCTTTGGTTAGAGGCATTATTGTTCCTAGGTATTCTTATGATAAGGCTGGCCCGGTGATGGCTTGGTCTTATAAGGCTTTGGCTGAATCAGGAATTCCTGACGTGGTTATTATTATTGGGCAGTCTGAGAAGGGAACTGGTTTGTCAACAGAGCCTTATGAAACTCCTTTCGGTATTGTGCGCGTTGACCAAAAGCTAGCTTTGGCGGTCTCTGAAAAGGGAAGCCTAAAAGAAAATAATCCTTTGTTTGACGAAGACGAATTCGTTGAGTCTCAGCTTCCTTTCCTGCAATACGTTTATTCCCGGCAGGAAAACCTTAAGATACTCCCCTTGCTGCTCAGCCCTGGGGCGGAGCTTAAAAAAATTGTTCTTGACATAAAAGAGTCTTTGATGGAGCAGGACAAGAAAGCCACGGTAATTGTCCCGGTGAATTTTACGAGTTACGGCCGTAACCATAATTACATTCCTTTCTCGAGTGACGCGCACAAGCAAGTATATGCGTTGGATGAAGGCGCTATAAACCTTATAAGGGAGAACAAGCCCAATGATTACTTGAAGTACGTGGATGACAAGGCGATGAACACAGACAACTTTATGGGTGTAACCGCGTTGCTGCTGCTCTTGAAGGCAAAGAAAGCGTTGCTGGAGCAATATTATACGACTGCAGACTTAGACCAGGACTACAAGAATTTTGTGAGCTTTGCTTCTTTAGTGCTTAAATAAGTAAAATTTTAAATACTCTTAGCCCAAAAAATGTTTTTATTGAATAAAAAGAGGGTGCTCGTTTGGTAGGCAGAAGGGCTCAATTCACGGTATTCGTAATCTTAGGCTTCGTGCTACTCGTAATATCCTTATTAGTTTTCTTTACAGCAATAGACATTACTACAAGGCAAATGGATACAAAGTCAAGGATGGCAGTCCAGGAATTCACCGAGAGCCAAGCCATAAACTACTACGTCCAAGGATGCCTTGACGCTGTTACGAAAGACGCTGTTGACAGGATGTTCTTGCAGGGAGGAAGGTTTTTCGGAACTCATTACGAGTTAAGCGAGGAGGGTGAAACCCATATTCCCTTTAGTATAGCGTTCACATGGACTGATACGGATGGAGAATATAAAACAGAAAATTTTTATCCTGAAGTTACGTATGGCATACAGAACGAGCCACTATGCACCTGGGTTGAGTCGTACCAAGAACCCCCTGGTTACCCGTTTCCGAACGCGTATCTATCAAGCCTTCAGGCTATTTACCATAATTTTCTCGTATCAGGCTTGTGCCCTGGAAACCAGTTAAGGCACTCAGGCTTTTTCGGCTATAACAACATACCCCTTCTCTGCTATTACTACGAAGACAACCCTAATCTTCTTCACTGGGGTTCTTTTATGAGCCCTTGCCTTCAAAACCGCTTGGGTTACACTCAAAGAAATGATACTATTGATTACCAGTTAAGAAGCGAAATAGAACGCCATATAAATACTTGTTTAGACTTTGATGACTTTATAACAACACAAGGCCACATCGTGAAGCCATTGGAAGGCGCGGAGCCAGAAGTAAGAATACTTTACCAGCAAGAAACATTCTCAGTGCTCCTCAACTATCCTTTCGAAGTATTCGTGGATGGCAGGGAGCCAGTAATAACATCTTACGAATTCGAATACCAATCAGATATTAGGCTAACGAAAATGCATGCTTACATGCTTAACCTTCTACGAGCCGAAACACAAAACTTTTTATTCGATATTTCCAGTGATTACAATGACCCTGCACTCGGATTCTCAGATGGATTCAAGCTCGCAGTATTCGATTTCAGCAAACACACCCAAATACCCCTCTTCGAAAACTTAATCCGGGGCGACGACGAAGATTTTGAAGACGAGCCATACAAATACGACCGCATAGTCATATTACAAGACACAAAATCATTAATAGGCGGTAGGCCGCTAATATTGCTGACAGCAATAAAAAACAGGAGGCCGGCACTAGACCTAATACGCACCACGCCGCACTCATTCTTTCACATAATCGCAATGGAAAACGAACCAATAACAATAGAGCCGAGGGGATACGATCCTGATGACCGCCCAATACGGAGCTATGATTACTCTGGATGGAAAGAAACTTATGACGCAACAATTAACACTGAATGCCTAGATAGTGTAATTAATAGTGGGTCCCCCCCGAGTCATGACTTTTACGAAGCACTAGAAGGATGCGTGACAAAAGACACGAGCAATGCACCAGGAGAATGGACTAATTCCCAGTTATACCTGAGCACACGAAGAGATGCCACTTACACAACGAAATCTTCAGACATAGGAATACACAGGGTAAACGTAACAATACGCGACATTTCAGGCTTAATAGACTACCAAGAAATAATAATCCTGGTAGCAGACCTCCCAAAAGCAGAAATAAAAGTAGACCCCCCATACCCAGACGTCCCAGAAGGAATAAT
>PWWA01000016.1 GCA_003562145.1 Candidatus Woesearchaeota archaeon
AGCTATACTTGTCAGTGCTGTTCAACGAAAAAGGCGAATTCCAAGCAGGAAAATTCTTCACAGGAACAACAAATACCTCTGGGCCGCTAATACCCGCAGTCCTAGAAAAAATAATTAAAAAGCGCTACGGAGACGTACTGGAAATAATCGCTGCCAAAGCCCCCTCAGAAATATCGTACAGGATCATAAAACTATTCACAACAAACGAAGAAGACATGCTCATGAATTACCTCCAGAACAAAATGCTAAAGAAAGAATTCGACAAGAAAAACCTCTTTAACTAATCCAAAACCCTTATAAATAAAACTCCTTTCTCCCCATCCAAAGGGGGAATGGTTTTTGGAAGAAAACAATTTCAGCATCTGGACAGAGAAATACAGGCCAAAGAAATTCTCTGAGATAATAGGCCAGCAAGAAATAGTACGAAGGCTAAAAGCATTCACAGAAAAAAAGAATATGCCCCACCTATTATTCTCCGGGCCCCCCGGAACAGGGAAAACCACGACTGCACTAGTGATAGCGAGGCAGATGTACGGAGACAACTGGCACCAAAACTTTCTTGAATTAAATGCGTCGGATGAAAGAGGAATCGACGTCGTAAGGCAAAAAGTAAAGGACTTCGCCAGGACAAAGAGCATAGGCGACGCACCGTATAAAATAATCTACTTGGATGAATCAGACGCTTTAACCAATGACGCCCAGCAAGCCCTTAGGAGGACAATGGAGAACTACACACAAACAACCAGGTTCATTCTTTCGTGTAATTACTCCAGTAAAATAATAGACCCCATACAAAGCAGGTGCACAATGTTCAGGTTCAAGCCCCTAAGCAAAGAAGAAATAACAAAGATAATAGAAAGAATTGCTGAAAAAGAAAAAATAACCGTAACCGATAAAGCCAAAGAAGCATTATACGAAGTAAGCGGCGGGGACTGCAGGAGACTAGAAAACATAATGCAAAGCAGCGCATCAATAACCAATAAGATAGACGAAAAAACGATTTACGACGTATCAAATTACGCCGAGCCAAAAGAAATACGCGAAATACTTACCCTTTGCGTGAAAAACAACTTCCCGGAAGCCAAGAAGAAACTATTAGACGTAATGCTAAACCAAGGACTCTCAGGCTTAGACGTAATAAAACAACTACAAAAAGAAGCATGGAACCTAGACACCAGCGATAAAGCCAAACTTGAAATGCTCAAAGCCACCGGTGACATGGAATTCCGCTTAGTAGAAGGAAGCGATGAACACATACAACTAGAAGCCCTGCTAGCAAGGTTCATACTAATAAACCAAGAAAAATAAAAAGAAAAAAAATTTGTTCTTATCCTAATGGGTGGTGCTCAACATTAATATAACTGGTAATGCTCTGCTTATAGTCATAAGCAAGCCTAATGTTGAACGGCTCAATCCTGTTATTCCTATCCGTAACAGTGTAAATACAGCTAACCTCTTTAGCCTCAGTACCTGACAAGATTATGTACCCCGCACTACTAGTGCCTTCCATTAAGCCCACACAATTAACACCTACCCCTGGCAAGTTCTCTATAGAGACAAAAACCCTGTTCTCAATCCTCACAGCATCTTCACAGATGCTCTCAGGCCTGTAAACCTTTCCAGGACCCTTGTTCTGGACCGTAAAAGTGAACCTTGTCCTGTCTGCTCCAGCCCTGCTCTGCCTAACACTAGTTATCTGTATCGGGGCGCCGCTAACACTAAGGCTTCTAGTCTCGTCAATCTTGCACAAGTCACCAGCCCTGTCCATATTCATATTTTCCTTAATGCAAAGCTCGGTAGCGCCAATAGTCTCATACCCATAGCATACGTCTGCCCTAAAAGGAAAGCTCGTCCCAGCACCTATAGCCGCGTCCTGGTAACTAAGCATTTCAAATGTTACATAGGATTCAGGAGGATCTATGATGCTTCCATCAGGATTCTTAACCCTCGCATAAACATTTGATGGAGCCGTCTTGGTAAGGTCCGCACTCGAAATGCCGAAGAGCTCAGCCCTGAAGCCGCTCAGCTTAACAAGAACCCTGCCCACAGGAATCTCGTATTCACCCCTGTTATTCAGCTCAACATACACGTCAAAATCCTGCTGTCCCTGGTCGCTTACCATTGTAGGAGGAGCATCAGGCAAGAACCTTATCTCCAAGCCTTGGTTTCCACCAATGAAACTCTTAGTCCGCGGGCCATCTGGTTCACCGCAGCCCGCTATAACCAAAGCAGCCACGGCCAACAACACAAAAATGATTTTTCTCATTTTATACTACCTCCAAAACATTTTTTTTAATTATACCTTCTAACCCTTAGCTGATTATTTATGGTTTCCTCGTAACCATACCAAAGCTCCATCCTAAGAGGAGCAATGTATCCACCACCAGATATTGCAGCACCCCTTATATCGTACCTGCATTGGAACTTCTGGCTTCTAGTGTGAGGATCCAGCCTTAAGACGTACCTGTCGCACTGGAGTGGCTGGCCGTCCAGCTCAGCAAACCCAACGTAGACCACGTTCTGCATCGTCGGCCTAGTCGTATCGGGGAAGTGCGGGCTGCACCTCTCCAGGTAACCCACATCCCACACAATACCTCTCCCCACATTCTTAACAGTGAATTCGAGTATGACTTCATTCCCCGTATTAATCTGATACACATTTGTAACTGCCACGGGCGCGCCCTGCGTACTCATAGGGATTGACTGCTCAGCCCTGCAATTCTTTTGCACGTCCTCGTAAGGCTTGGAGTCAATGCACACGCTAGGGCTTACAAAGGTAGTGTACGCATAACAAGTTTTAATGCTATAAGGAAAATCCACGTAATCTTTCCCTGCAGGCCACAAGCCCGTAGCCTGAACGAGGAAAGTGGTGTATGCTTCTCCGCCAACAAGGCTTTCAGGGTTATGGCCTCTCAACATGAAAATGCTGCCGCCCCAATCATGAAAATTAAGCCTGCTTGCTATACTCATAAGTATTTTTCCGTGCAGCAACAATTCCATGCCGCCCCGTCCTCCCATGTCTACGCTTATGCCGTAACCGTCACTCCCGCCGCCTGTAAGGTATACTCGTACGCCGCTTGGGAGGTTCCAGCCGAACGCCCTGGATATTTCATCAAAATTAAGGCTTATTGTACCCGTGCCCATGGGGTTACTTTGCACGCCTATACCGCCGCAATAAACCCTGAAGGAAGGGAATCGTGCTCCAATCCCGAAAAAATCGAACCTGCAATACTCTGTTCCATGAACACGGCTAACAGGCCTCACACCGTATTCGTCTGATATGTAGACTGTGAATAAGTTGGACTCGAAGCCTGTTAGGAAAACAGCTCCGTAACTATCACTAGCACCCCTGTTTATCGCTCGTACGTTTAATTCTACCATGTTCCCATCGTACTTGGCTATGTCCCCAGAATAATATGGTAGTAGGCGCGGAGGCCTGTCCAGGTATGTTGTTACGCCTTCGCTTCCAACATAATACGGACCGTCCGGGCTTCTACGCCCAGGCAGGCTGCACGCGCTTATGGCCACAACCAACAAAACTATTAGTGCCACTACAAAGAGCTTCCCTTTCCTGCCTTGCACGACCTTCATTTTTTCTTTTCCTACCATAACTCCTCTCTTATGATTATTTAAAACTTGCTGTTTTTTTTTATCTTATCCTGTTAATCCTTACTTCCTTGCTTGTTTCTTCCCTGTAAAAATAGTCAACTTCAACCCTTAAAGTATCTATGTAGTTGGACACCACTACCATGCTTTCATCTCTTGGGACGTAGCATCTTACCCGCCCAGCCCCGTCTATCATGGAAACTATTTCTGGCTCGCATTTCAGCTCGTTATTGCCAAGCCAAGCCTTCACATTCAAGCTATTAATATCCCTGAAAGAAATGTTTCCGCTTCTCTCCCCGCAGACATCCTCCACGGTTTGGCCTTCCCGCCTGGTAAGCACAATGCCTTTCCCCGCGTTTTTAAGGTGTATTGTGAAGCTTGGCTGGACTACCATGAGCGTAGTGTCCTGTTGCGCCATCCTAATATCTTCAAGCCAACCATCAGGGTCTGCTACAGGCATCCCTGCTATCTCTGACTGCCTAATGCTTCCGGCAGGCAGCATCTCGGAATCTATCCTGCTTATCGCTACAGGCGCTCCCTGGCTCGAATAAGAGTATCTTGGCTGGTTCTTGCACGCAGGCCTATGAGCAATATCGTATATGTCTGCGTCCATGCAAACAGTTTGCGTGAGAAAAGTTGTGTATGGATAGCAAATATTTGCTTTTATAGTAGTTGTTGGCATTTCCCTTGTGCCAGGCACATCCCTTACTTCGAGTACCGCTATGTTAACCAAGTCTCTTTCTCCTGAAGGCCAGCTAAGGCTTTTTCCATGAAGCCAGACGTCCACGCCTTTATATCCTTGTATGGGTGACTCGCCAGCATCCCTGAAATACAATGGGTCGTAGTTAAGGCCTATGATTGCGTATTCGTCACGCTCTATTAAGCTATAAGCGCCCTTATTCCACACTTCCAGTGTTATCATAACTTCGGATCTTTCGTATAACTCTCTTTGCGGAGCAGACTCCATGAAAGCTATATCTACTCCTGATGTGCCGGTATATATCTCTAAGGCGCCAGGCCTGCCGCAGCCAGATAGTATTAATAGCAGGGGAAATATAATTATGATGAAATATTTTTTATTCATTTGGTATCACCTGTGCAACAGGGTCTTCTCTGACTCTTATGTTTGTGCGGCCCCTTAACTGGTAGTCGTACTCTGCAATGCCTACTATTGTTACATCCATTGCGCTCAGCAAATTATTTCTCATTAACGGAGCGACATTATTCTCTGGGAGCTTCATATTGCAGCTTACAGTCATGTAAAACTGCACTAGTTCAGGGGAAGGATTCTTGAATGTGTACGCCTTGTACCCTTCTAGTGTTGCGTCCTTCACTTCCGTTATGTTCCTGGTGCATAAACTCCTAGTTCCATCTGTCAGCGTGAAGTACTCAGGTATTTTTATTACGTACCTGCTAACACTCTGAATGTCACCCATCCCGCCTTGCCGGTTATCAAGTGTTATCCCCACAGGGATATTGGTGTCGCTATTAGTATTTATTGCTATTGGCATCTCTATCCTGGTGTCCATTCCAAGGCTTACCGGTCCACTAGTATAAATTGATATAGGCCTGCGGTTAATATTAAACTTCCTGTTAATATCTTCCCCTCCGCGGGTCAGGCTCGTCAAGAAATTCCTTGGTATAAATGTATATGTTGTGTAAGCCCAAGTTTCAAAGTTAAAATCTGCCTTTAAAGTTATGTCGTGGCTTCCAGCGGGCAAGCTGCTGAAAGAGCAAAAAACAGCTTGCTGGTCATACTCGTATATAATCATGTTTCTTGGCTCAGCAGTGCCCTGGCGTATATTCCCTAAGTGGTCCCTGGCCTCGCATGAAAGATTTATCGAAACGTTTTCTACGAAGCTCCTGGCTTTCAAAGTCCCAGATATAACCACCGGGTAATTTTCGTAAAAAGTTTCTCTTGTAGTAAATCCTTCAATAAACACTCCTGTCCGCTCCTTGTTTTCTTCAACCCTTCCAGTATAATAGTCTCCTAGGCTTTGCCTTAACAACGTCTCAGTAACATTAGTAACACCCGGACCTATTCTTATAATGCTCTCATAAATAGTGCTGATAATACCGCCAAGGTATTCCCCCGCGCCGTATATAGCGTCTTGTGGTGTGAACCAGTCAGGCTGGCCTTCGATTACCTGTGTGGATGTAAATGCCTGTGTGGCTAATGACAAGAAATACAGCAGTGTAAGGAATATTAATGCGCTTATATAAAAATTTGCAAGATTTGCCAGCTTAGCGCTTGAAGCTTTAACACCTTTTAGCTTTACTAAGTAAAACAGCCATAACGGGAATAAAAGGAGAGCTCCTGAAAAGACCCTTAGATGGTCAGCCGTCCCGAAATTGCTTATTCCAAGGCCCAACAAAGGTATCAACAAGACCGGTATTATCCACATCCTCCAGAGTTCACCCATAGGGGCGTTTTCTTTTAAGACGCTTTTTGCAAAGAATAAAATCAATAAATGCAAGCCCCCCCTTATGAATAAAGCGTCATTGTTAGTTATGTTGAGATTAAGCCAGACAATATCCAAGCCATGAATTATCATTATTATGATGATTAAGAAGTCAACCCCGCTAATCTCCTTGTCCCCTACCTTCTTAATACGGGGGCTTAGAAAATTCCATATGCCTGAAGTAACTTTGCCGACTCCTCTCCCTGCTGATGAGGCTCCTTTGCCCATGACCCTGCCGAAATCTTTAATCTCATTATATGCTTCTTGTCGCTTCATTCTTTTAAGTTCATCCCTGTACATCTTTTCATAATCCTTACGTGTGTAAGGCTGGTTAGGGTTATAGTTTGGAGGGTTTTGTCTATGTTGCTGGCCGGTGTTTGTTGGCTGAGGTGAAGGATCAGGGTTTTGCTTGGTGGTTACTTCTTTGTTTATGGTTGTTTTCGGCGGGTCCCCGCCTTTTGACGCCGCTTCTTTTCTTATTTCAGATTCTATTCTTTCCTGCGTTGTTCTCGCTATCCTTTCCTCTTCGGCACGCCTTTCCATTCCGGCATCTAGTTGTGCTTTAAGATTTTTTGGTTGGGCGAATCTTTTTTCAGCGGCCTCACTTCCGTATATGTTAGCGTATCTTTCTGCGGTTTCTCTGCCGATATATCTATTACTATTTTTTTCTCCGCCTCTGCGCATGCCTTTCTCATACGAAAAGTCTTCCCCTCTTGGTCTTTTAAGTTCAGGATTTTTTTCTTCTTCGTTTTTTATGGCTCTGTCTATTTCCGCTAGCTCTGCTTTAAGATTTTTTTTCCTGTTTTCGTCGCTTTCGTAGTCTAGTTTTTTCTTTATTTGCTTTCTTTCTCCTCTAAGATTGTCTATTTCTGACATTGCTTTAAGGCACCTTCCTTGGAATTATCTTACTCTTACGCGCATTTCTGTAATTGTTATGTCTTGCAGTGGTCTTATCTCGATTGAGTTCGTGCCAGGCCTTACAAAATTGTCTATGTTCCTAGAATCCTCTCGTTTTGCAGTGTTTATGCCCATGAGGTAGCCGTTGATGAATATCTCGAGGCGTTTTTGCTCTGTGTTCGGGAAGTTAAATTCTAGTGTTACGTCCCGGCTTTGTTTTAGCACGTATTCATCGTTATGCTCTTCGAATAATTCGTCTTTGAGAAAGAAGTAATATACTGGGTATTCGGGGTCTTTTAGTGTTCCTGTAAATCTTAGGCTGTCTACTAATACTTGTCCTTCGCCTACTCTGAATTCAAACGCGTTTTTTCCTTCCCTGAGGTATTCTTTGCTGATTGTATATGTGTTTAGCACGTTGCAATCCGGGATTCCTCTGAAGATTCTTTGGTTGTTAAGCCTTACTTCGAATTCCCTTACTTGTGTTTGCTCGCAAACAGGGGTGTATCTTATCCTGGCTATTTCCATGTTCTCATATTCTTTTTCGGACAAAACAATTTCCTGTATGTTTTCGCTTAGGGATACATCGGTTATGTCTCCTAGGACTCGTATGTTTTTTAGGTTGTATTGGTTGTACCTCCAGAATAATAGTCCGGGGCTGTCCACTGAGAATTCAAGTATGTTCCGCCTCTCCAAAAGGCCAGAGTCCAAGTATATTGGCGGGGAGTTGCCTTCTCTTAGCTCTCCCCTGTATATAGTTCTTCCGTTAAGGGTTATATGAAGCCTTCCACGTGTGTTTCCCTCGATGTTGAATGAGAGCATCATGTTTTGGGTTAATCCAGGGCTTGCCTCGAATTCCATCTTGTCAGTTATATCATCGAAAACAGAGTTCTTTACGTATATGCTGGTCTTGCTTGCAATTACGCGTGCATGCGTATCTGTGCTTACCGTGAAGGAAGACAAGTCGTAGACTCGTTCATCGAATCCAACGTATTCTATTCTCCCTACGTGTTCCCTTAGTATTACGCCTATTATGACTTCGCCGTTTTCCCCGTTTTCAGTTATGTTAGGGTCTAAGAGGCGCTCCCTGTCTTCCGGAGGCAGGAATAATATGTAAAGTATTATCAGCACAGTTATTACGATTACGAGTATGGCTGAGCTGCTCGCAGCCTGCGCTTTCCTATCCATAATAACTCCCATTACAATATCAGTATTTAAACATTTTGATTTATAGCCGAGAAAAAACCTTGTTTTTTTTTTATTCTAGCCAGTCCTTTTTGTTCTTGAGCTTTTCGGGCAGGTAATCGCTTATCACGAAGTTTAGCCCGTGCTTAGCGAGTGCTTGCTGCTCAGCCCTATTCTTTGACTTTAATAGCTTGTCAAGGGCGTCTTGCCAAGTCTTATACGTTTTTACGAATGGATCGTTCTTCAAGCCATCCTTTATCCTCTTTATATCTACTTCTTCCAAGGGGTGTGTTGGCAGCTTATATGCTTCTATGTCCTTCGGGGTTATACCTATGAACTTAGCCCTGGGCACGCAGAAGAACTCGTTTATATGCGCAGCATTACCAGACCCTACTTTTAGTGTCCTGTAAATGTTTAGGTAGCCGTATGGGTCACCGTCCGTAAACACATATACTGGCTTA
>PWWA01000052.1 GCA_003562145.1 Candidatus Woesearchaeota archaeon
AAAGAATTAAAAAAAAAGAAGTTTTTACTTGGCTTTGGCTTTTACTTCTTTCATGGCTTTCCAGGCGACGTCAAATAGGTTTTCGATTGCGCTGGAGAAGAACGGCGAGTTTATCCAGATGCCTATGTCGTATGTTGGGTGTACTTCTTCGTCGTCCATTATCATGAACACTATTTCTTTTCCGTCTACGACTACGAACCTGGCTTTTGCGGTTGTGTTCTTTATTTCTGCTACGCCTGCTAGTTCTTTTGCTGTGCTTTCTGTTTCCTTGGTTAGGGGTGCTGCTATCCTGATTTTAACACCTCTTTTCTTGAGCGCAGCAAATACGTCTCCCAGGCCTTCTATTTTTCTTAGGAAGCCTTGGCTCGTGGTCATTATGCTTACTGTTTTCTCTGCACCCCTGATTGTCATTTCGAGGTGGTTGTATAGGTTGTGCCTTCCCCTTAGGGAGCCGGATAGGTCTGCTGGCTCTACTAGCTCTACGCCTTGTGTGTGTAAAGAATTCAGTTCATCTATGACTTCTGTATTTTTTAGGTTGTCAAGGTTCTTTATGCTTGTATCGGATTCTGTTTTGATGTTCTTTTTGACTCTTTCCACTACTTCTTTTGGTGGTACAGCGATGTATTTGATTGGCTTTCCGAGTTTCATTATTACGAAGCCTTTCTTTTCCAGGGACTCTAGGACGTCGTAGGACCTGCTCCTTGGAACGTTTGCTATGTCAGAAAGCTCGCCGGCCGTGCTTACTCCTCTTGAGAGGAGTGCTGTCCAGATTTTTACTTCGTACAGGTTTAGCGAGAAGTACCTTCTCAGCTTGCTTAAAAATTCTTCTTTTACTATCATTGTTTTTAAACCCCCTTTTTTTTAGGGCTCTCACCCACCCCTTTTAAGAAAGAATAATAATTAACTACTTTAAAAATGTTACGATTTTTTACTATTGGTTAATCGTGGTCTTTTTAATGTGCTTTTTTGTTAAGAGAAAGTATTCTTCATCTCCAAACACATATATTTGTGCGTTGTAGCCTTTCTCTAGCAGTTTTAGGATTGTGTTTTGGAACCACTTTCGCTCGCTTTTTATAAGGTTTTTTCCGCTTATGCTTTTCTTCGGGAAGCTTACTAGTACTTTTGGGCTTTTAAGGCTTAAAAGCAGGTTTTCGCTGCTGCCTTTCTTCGTTGCTTCTAGTGTGTCGAGCAGTTTTAACGCAAATGTTATGCCTGCTTTTTTGCTTTCAATAATTATTTTTTTGAGGTCTTCTTCTTTTGCGAGGTCTGCTTTAATGGTTTTTCCTGGTATTTTCTTTGTTTCGAAGAATTTTTGTATGAATTCCAGGTCTTTTTGGCTTACATCGCTTGCGACGTATTCTGGGTTGAAGCCTAGGTAGCCGTAGCTGAAGGGATTGTAACCGCATCCTAAGTCCAAGATTTTGTTTGGTTTTTCTTCTGTGAACAATGTTCCGTACAGCTCTCCGTAATGTGGTAGCCTTTCCTTGCTTGACAAATGCGCTTCCAAGATTTTCTTGATCGCTTGTTCTTCTGTTCCTGGTTCTTTTAGTTCTTCCATCAACTTTTCTCTCTTTTCTTTGCTTAAAGGATTTTCCGTGAAGACTCCGTATACTTCTCTTAGTCGCTTACGAATTATTTTTTTGAGTTCTTTGAATTCTTTGCTTCTATCGTTAAACTTTTTTCTTTCTACAGCTTCGAATAACTTCTTGTTCCGGCTTATTTCTTCTTCAAAAAAACCTTCTAAGAATTCTTTGTCCAGGCTTCGAAGTTCTTTTTTGTCCAGGATTTTTTGTTTTAGGCTTTCCATCTTAGAACGCCGGCTATTCCGCCCAATCCGTCAATTTTGGCTGTGTTGTCTTTGCTTGTTATCATTATGATTTCTGTGTTGGTGTTTTCGGCGGCTTGTAGTAAGTTGTCTATTTCTTTGTATTTTTCTTTTTCTTTCATTTCTTTCAGTAAGTTGTTGCTTACTAGGATTTTCTGGGTTGCGCCTATATTGATTTTTTCTTCGCAGTCTTTTAATCCGTAGCACGCTTTTTCTTGTCTTATCGCGTTCATTACTTCTTCTATTGCTCTTAATTCGTTCGCGGCGCGGTCTTCTTCCAGTGCTTTCACTAGTTCGCTTCTTTTCAATAATTCTTCGAATCCTTCTTCGCTTCCGGTGCTTATCGTTGCAGTAATCGTTTTCTTTTTTAATTCGTCCGGGAGTTCTTTTAGTAAGTATTCTTTCCAGAACGCGGGGCTCGCAATTATTATTTTTGAGGTGTTTAGGCGTTTCATGTATTCTTCTATGTTTTTGCTGATTTCTGCGTAGAAGTTCTTTGTTGTGCTTTCTTCTAATTGTTTTTTTTGGACTTCTCCTTTTATAGAGCTTAGTTTTTCGTATCCTTTCTTTTTTAGGATTGCGTAGTGTGCTTGTTCCCTGTCGAATACTACTAGCAGGATTTTGTTTTTTTCTTTTTCTGCTTCTTCTAGTTTTTTGATTTGGTATTTTGGCCAGTATTCTTTTTGTATGCTTATCTCGTCGTTTGTTTCTAGGTTGAATGAGTGGTGGCTTCCTAGGGGGACGTCGTCTGGCCCTTCCGTTATGGTTCCCAATACGCGAAGGGAATTGTTTTGGGGTTCGTATTCTACTTTCTCTGTTTTGATCTTTAGGGTTACTGGCTTTCGTACGGTTTTCGCGTTTTCGTCGCTTCCAATCTTGATTTTTCTTTCAGTCCTGCCTCTAATTAAGTCTCCTTGTTCTATTGCGTGGCCTAGGTACCATAGGTCTTCTTCATCCGTTACCTTCAATACGATTAATCCGTGCTTGAGGTCTCTTTTGAGTATCTTCATATTAAACATAAGAACAAGGCTTTTTGTTTTAAATATTCTCCCAAAACAAATAACTACAATATGGAAAATAATTGTTTTGCGGTCGCAATACTTATATACAAAAACCTAAATGCCTATAAAAATGCTCTTGGGAACCAAGAAGACTTTTTTGAGGCACTTGCTCATTGGAATTATAGCTCTGCTGTTATTCCTTTCTTTTTGGTACATGATATCCGGTTCAAGCTTAGATATTGGAAGTTCTTGGCGGGCTCTAGCAGTATCTTCTTTCGTATTATTGGCTTTTACGCTTGCAATAGGGCCGCTGGCTGTATTGTGGAAACCTGCTTTGAAATTATTAACCTGGCGCAGGGAGACAGGAATCTGGTTTGCTTTGCTTGCTTTAGGTCATGGTTTCCTCGTTTCAAGCAATATGTTTGGTTTTGATATATCCTTAACTTTCCATCCTTCGGTGGCTTTGCCTAACATAATGGGTGGCTTAGCGTTGTTCTTCGCCTTGGTCTTGGCGGCTACTTCATCAGATAGGGCTGTCCGCTTCCTCAGCATCGGTTCGTGGAAATGGCTTCATTACTCTGCATACACAGTTTTTTATTTGTCGGCTTTGCACGCATTACACTACTCATTCATCAATCCGTTATCTCTTATGCATTGGTCAAGATACTTAACAATATTATTAGCCGTAATAGTTCTCTTGCTACAGTTCTCTGCGTTCTCCGTGATTGTGAGCTCGCAGAGGAAAAGGAGTTCTCCGCAGAAGCTAGAACGTGTCAAGGCAAAAATAATTAGCAGGAAAGAAATTGCGAAGGGCACCTACGAGGTTTTGTTTAGCGTTAAAGAGTTCCCTTTTGCCGCTGGCCAGCATATCGGTGTTCACTTGCCCAAGCTCACGCATAGCGATGTACGGGGCAATTACAGGGTTTTCTCCATTGTCACAAGCCCAGGAGACCAATACATAGGCATTGCTTTTAGGAACACGAGAAGCGGCTTTAAGAAGACTTTGCTTGAGATGCGTTTAGGCGAGAAGGTATGGCTTGATACTGCTACGGGTTACTTTACCCTGCCTTGGGGGAAAAAAGACTTGGTTTTTGTCGCCGGCGGAATTGGCATAACGCCTTTTATGAGTATGATACGCTATGCTTCGGAGGAAAAGCTCTTGCACAAGATAACTTTGATTTATTCTAATAAGAACAGGGAAAGCGCGGCATATTTAGATGAACTAAGAAGGCTCACACAGGAAAATAAAAGGTTTTATTTGAAAGAGTTTTATGATGTTGTCGAATTCAGGGGCGCTGTTTTTGGCGTTAAGTCCCCCGAGAACAAAATCTGGTACATTGCAGGTCCTCCTGGCTTGGTGTCTGTTACGAAGAGCATTTTGTTTGACAGCCAAGTCCCCCCAGGAAACATTGTTACGGAGGAGTTCTCAGGGTATTAACATTTTAATTAAATTTAAAAAAGAAAGCTTTTTTCGGCTTTTATGGATGAGACATTTTATTGGGGGGTGTTAAAATGAAAAAAACAATTCTTGTATCTATGCTGGTCGTTGTATTATTGTTGATTGCTGCGTGTAGCGGTGAGCAAGAGCTGCCAGCGCCAATCGTTACAGATCCTGTGAATGGCGATAATGGTTTGGATGAAGAAGGCGTGGTTATCTTCAACGTAATAGGTGGTCCTGGATTTGAATATTACATTGATGGCGAGAGGAATCCTGACATGGTTGTCAACGTGGGAGACGCTGTTCGAGTCGTGCTTGAAATCGAAGGGGGCATGCCTCATGACTGGGTCGTGGATGAGTTTGATGGCGCAGCTACAAGAATAATAAGTTCTGGCGATGTTGATGTCATCGAGTTCGTAGCTGGCCAGCCTGGAGAATACGAGTATTACTGTAGCGTTGGCGCTCACAGGGCTAACGGCATGGTTGGAAGGTTCATCGTAGAATAAATTTTTTTATTCCTTTTTTTATCATTTTTTGGAATGGCACTGGACAAGTCCACGGAAAATGCTTATAAATAACAACGTCTTTCTAGTTCTTGTCAGCCCCCATAACGGGCTTGGCTGATGACCCGGCGTGCCTGGAGCCATAGCAGCTCATAATCTAAGGGTGCGTTGAAACAAGATGCGAAGAGCAACGGGGTGGTTTAAGTGGAGAAAGACAAAAAATTAGATGAAGCCGGCAGGTTCGGCGTTAAGGCGCCTAGCGCTTCTGAAATCATGGGTAAGAAGCACCCAGAGCAAAAATTTAAAGTTGGCCCAATTTCTGCTACTATTTGGCAGAACCATGGCAAGGACAGGGAAGGCAACGACGTTGTTTTCAGGACTGTTTCTTTTGAGAGGAGTTACCTGGATAAGGAGGGTAATTGGCAGACTACTAACACTCTGAGAGTGGGTGATTTGCCAAAAGCAGTTTTGGTCTTGAGCAAGGCGTATGAGTACTTGATGTTGAAGGATTCTGCGGAGATCGATGAGGAATAGGTGGTGTTTTATGGTTAAGAAAAAGGAATTTGGCATTGAGGATTTGCCTGGTGTTGGTGCGGCTACGGCTGAGAAGTTGATTGCTGCTGGTTTTGATGATTTGATGAGTATCGCTGTTAGCAGCATCGGCAAATTAGTGGAAGCTGCAGGTGTCTCCGAGAGTGTGGCTAGGAAGATGATTCAGCATGCCAGGGATAACTTGGATATGGGCTTTATGTCTGGCGCTGATTTGTTGAAGAAGAGGGATACTGTGGTTAAGTTGAAGAGTGGTAGTGAGAGTTTTGATGCTATGCTTGAAGGTGGTTTTGAAACTGGTGCGATAACAGAGGTGTTTGGCGCTTTTGGTAGTGGAAAATGTGTTTCTAAGGATACAAATGTATTTTATTTTAATCCGGATAAGGCGCATTTAGAGCCAATTGAAATTGTTTATGAAAAGTATAAGCGCTTGTTCGGTGAGAAGCCTTTTGACAAGGGTTTTGTTATTGAAACTCCTCCTGTGCAAGTTTTAGGTCTTACTGAGGAAGGGATTAAGAAGACTAGGGCAAAATATTTGTATAAAGAGAAGGTTGATAGGCTTGTCAGTTTAAAGACAAAGAGGGGTAGGCAGATAAAGGTTACGGGCTCTCATAAACTTCTTGTGTTTGATGAAGGTATGAAGTGGAAGCCTGCTACGTTGATAGGGCCGGGGGATTTAGTAGCTTGCCCCAAAGAGCTTAGTTATGTCTCTGAAAAAGGAGTGTCTGAGGATGACGGATATTTCTTAGGCCTTTTTGCAGCGGAAGGTTCTTCGAATCCTTTGTCTATTTGTACTTCATCTAAAAAATTGGTTGGGTGGCTTAAGAATTATCTAGTTTCAAATCAGGGGTATGCGCCTAGGATAAGAACGGATAACAGAAGGGAGATTGTTGTTTACACAGTGCTGTTAAGGTCTTCTTCTAAGAAGTTGCTTGGAGATCTTGCTTCTTCTAATGCAGGAACTAAATTTGTTCCGGAGAATATTCTTTCTTCTGGCAGTGATGTTGTTTCTGCTTTTCTTGCAGGCTACTTTGATGGTGATGCGGAAATCGCTGAAGGTAGTTTGGCTGTGACGACGAAGAGCGAGAAGCTTGCGACAGGAGCGGCGTACCTTCTTTCTAGGCTAGGAATTTCCTGTACGAGAAGAGAAAGAAAGTATAAAGATAAGAATTATGTTGTTTTGCGGGTTGTGGGAGAGTCGAGGAAAAGGCTTAATGATTTGCCGTATAAAATTAAGTCTTCCAATTATTCTTCTAGAAATAGTAGTTATGGCTATTCTGGAAAAATAATTACTTTTCTGAAAAAGACGTATAAGGAAACTCTCGGAGGGAATCGTGGCAAGACTCTTAAGAAAATTGGTAAAAAGAATAATGGAAAGGAGATGTTTTACAAATATCTTGCCAGTGCTGCGAATGATAAGCGTTCTATGAATACTAAGACTTTGGCTGCGCTTGTTAATGTGTTCTCAAGTGGTTTAGAGGATATGAGGGCAACGCTTTGTGTTGTGAAAGATATGGATGGAAGCATTGGTTCTGTTAGGAAAGTTAATGATTCTTTGCCTTTTGCGCTTAACAGTCTTTCAGCAGAGTTTGGGTTTAGGAAAGGTTCTTTGCAAAACTATGTTTTGAGAGGAGTTCCCTCGAAGAATTTGGATGCTTTCAAAAATGTTGTTTCAGCCGAGCTTAATAAGAGAATAGAAAAGCTTGATGTTGCTTTGAAAGTGATTTCTAATTTTGTAAAGCTTGAATGGGATTGTGTTATGAGTTCAGAGGTAATTGTGTATGACGATTATGTGTACGATTTTGTTGTTCCGGAAGGCCATACTTTTATTGGCGGTTCCTTGCCTACTGTTATGCATAACACTCAAATCGGCCATTTGCTCGCGGTTAGGTGTCAGTTGCAAGAGGAGGATGCTGTCGCGGTGTATATTGATACTGAGAATACTTTTAGGCCTGAGAGGATTGTTCAGTTTGCTAAGGGTGTTGGTTTGGATCCGGATAAGGTTCTTGGTAATGTTAAGGTTGCTAGGGCTTTTAATTCTGATCATCAGATGTTGTTGGTGGAGAAATCTGAGGATTTGATTAAGCAGGGCTTGAAAGTTCGTTTGATTGTTGTTGATTCCTTGACTGCTCATTTTCGTGCGGAGTTTGTTGGGCGTGGTACTCTTGCTGAGAGGCAGCAGAAGTTGAATAAGCATATGCATACTTTGGCTTTGTTGGCTGATAAGCATAATTTGTGTGTTCTTGTTACGAATCAAGTTATGGCTAAGCCTGATCAGTTTTTTGGTGATCCGACGGAGGCTATTGGTGGGCATATTGTGGGTCATAATAGTACTTTTCGTATTTATTTGAGGCCTGGTAAGAAGGGTACTAGGGTGGCTAAGCTTGTTGATAGTCCGAATTTGCCGGATTCTGAGTGTGTGTTTAAGGTTACGGAGTCTTGTATTGAGGATGTTTCCTAGGCTTTTTCCTTTTTTTTTTAAAACAATTATTTTCTATATTGAAGTTAATTGTTTTTTCAATTTAACTTAAATAAACTTTTTAAAAGAAAAGCAATCCTTAAGCATTTAAGCCAGCAACGCTGGCTGCAAATAGAAAGGTGAAATAAGACAATGCAAGGAAGATTTGGAAACGACAATAGGTTCGGGAGATCCCCACCCGTAAACGTAGGGGATGAATTGGATGTAAAGATAGAAGCGATAGGCGAAAAAGGCGACGGCGTAGCAAAGAAAGACGGATTCGTCTTGTTCATACCTAACGTGAAAGCAGGCGACAACGTAAAAGTTAAGGTAAGCCGAGTCCTAAGAAAAGTAGGATTCGCAGACGTAATCGGTGAAGGCTCAGCACCAGCAGAAGAAGCAGAAGAAGAGCCACAGGAAGAGCTGCAGCCGGACGAAAACCTAGACTCAGAAGACTTCGGAGACGAAACGGAAGAGCCAGAAGAAGAACCTGCAGAGGAACAAGCAGACGAAGAAATCCCAAAAGAGGAAGAAGAGCCTGCAGAGGAACCAGAAGAAGAAACGGAGCCTGAAGAGGAACCAGAAGAAGAGCCTGAAGAGGAAAAAGAAGAACTCGACGACGACGCTGAAGAAGCGGATGAGAAAGAAAAAAAATAATTCTTTTAAAAAAACTCTTTTTTTTATTTTTTTTTTATTCAAAGATTTTATATACCTAGATATACAAGCCATATAATTA
>PWWA01000057.1 GCA_003562145.1 Candidatus Woesearchaeota archaeon
AAGCACTGTAAGGAATATTCCTGTTTCTATCTCTATTGTTATGAAGAAAGGCTCTTACACACTTTCTTACAACGTTAGCATCTCAGGAATCAGCAGGACCACTGAGATAATACTAGAAGAAATACAGGAAGAGCTTATTAAAAAGATGAACTTAGAAGACTTCTCTGTAGACGAAAAAACAGGGAAAGCAGACGAAAAGTTTGAGCAAGAAGCCAAGAACCTAATAAACGCATACTTCCCCCACAGCCCAGAAGAAGACAGGGAAGTTCTCCTAAGCTACCTGCTGTCAAGATCCCTGGGCATAGGATACGTAGACTTCCTCTTAAACGACCAGCACTTAGAAGAAATAACCATAGACAGCTCCAAAGAGCCAATAAGGGTTTATCATAGGAAGCACGGCTGGCTCCACACAAACATATTTATGTCCACTGAGGAGCAGATAAGGCAGACCGCTGCGAGAATCGGCAGGAATATCGGGAGGCAGCTCAACACCCTGAACCCGTTGCTTGACGCATACTTGTCCACAGGAGAAAGGGTTAACGCCACCATAAGCCCTATCACGCCAAAAGGAAACACTATAACCATAAGGAAGTTCTCCGAGGACCCGTGGACCATTACAAGATTTATAGCTAACAAAACCATGAACTCAGACGTAGCAGCTCTTCTTTGGCAAGTCATGCACTACGAGATGTCCATCCTAATAGTAGGAGGCACGGCTTCAGGGAAGACCAGCACGCTTAACGCGTTAGCCAACTTTATCCCTCCAAACCAGAGAATAGTAAGCATAGAAGACACCAGGGAACTTGCGCTTGCAAGCTACCTCTACTGGGTGCCGATGATGACAAGGCTTCCTAACGCAGAAGGAAAAGGAGATGTATCAATGGAGGACTTGCTGGTTAACAGCTTGCGAATGAGGCCAGACCGAATTCTCGTAGGGGAAGTAAGGCGCCACAGGGATGCCGAGACTATGTTCGAAGCAATACACACAGGGCACTCCTGCTACGGGACCTTCCACGCCAACAACACCCCTGAAGCCATAGCAAGGCTTACAAGCGAGCCAGTAAACGTTCCCAAAGCGCTTTTATCCGCAATCAACCTAATGCTCGTGCAGTTCAGGAACAGGAGGACTGGGCAGAGAAGAACGCTTGAATTAGCAGAAGTCACGGACAGCAACAACTTTAACATACTCTACAAGTACAACGCAAAGAAGGACATCTTAGAGCCTTCAAAGAGCTCAGAAAGGCTTTTCAGGGACCTAAGCGTCTTCACAGGCCTTTCAGAAAAAGAGCTAATGGAAGACTTAAGAGAACGAAAATTCATACTTGACTCAATGGTCAAATTAAAAATATTCAACATCGAAAACGTAGGTAAGCTAATGGCAGACTATTACACTGATAAGAAGTCTTTAGTGAACCGTCTTAGGAAAGCTTTCAAAAAATGAGGCAGGTGGTTTAACATAGTAATGCTACTCTTTGACAACTTAGCGAAATATTTTCCTTTGCTCGAGCCAAGCCTAAAGGCTGCCAGGATGAGCCACACCCCCGGGAATTACCTTAAGAGATGCCTGATTTCCTCTCTTTCAATTAGCCTAGCATTGTTTCTATTCTTAGGCATCCTATCATTAACCTTTGGCCTGAAACTATGGTTCGCGCTTAGCTTCTTCATTGTATTCCTAGTGTTCTTCTTCTTCTATTTTTTCAATATCCCAAAGTTCAACGTGCTACGAAGCGAAAAAGTGATAGAGTCAGAAATAGTTTCAGCCATAAGATTCCTCATAATGGAGCTAAAGAGTGAGCGCTCCCTTTACAGCGCAATGGATAACACGAGCAAAAACTTCGCCTTAACCGGAATTTATTTTGACGAAATAATTAATGGTGTCCGCCTCGGAAAAACCCTGGAAAAATCAATTAACGAGGCAGTAGAAATATGCCCCTCCCCCCACCTAAGGCAGGTTTACTGGCAACTCCTAAACAGCTTGCAGACAGGCGCAGACATAACAGACTCCCTGGAGAACCTGCTGGATGACATCGTGGAAAAGCAAAAGATTAAGGTAGAAGAATACGGCCGCGAACTCAACGCCCTATCATTGTTTTACATGATGATATCCATAATAATACCCACGATAGGCTTCACAATAGTTACAGCCGTCCTCACCTTCATAGGCATAAAAATATCCCTCGCACTATTACTATCCGCATGGGTAACCCTTTCACTAATACAATATTTTTTCCTGATAATGAGCTCATACAGAAGGCCGGCAGTGGAGGCATACTAAATTGGCAGAAGAAAAAGACGAAGTAAGGAGTGTAAAGCCCCCTAGCCCTGCGAATACACGCAAGCCCGCCCAGAGCCCTCCAGAATCACTAAGCCCCCTAAGAAAATACGTGGAACCAGAGCCAGTCATAGACGAATTCTTCTTAAAACAAAAAACTATATCCTTTGAGAAAGCAGCCATAAGGAAAAAGCTAGGCATGGATGTGCCCGTAAAAGCAGAAAAGCAAAAAAAGGACTATTACGCTTACCTGAAAACAAGGTTTTACAAGGCAGGACTCGATGCCGACCCCCATAATTTCATAAAGGCCACGCTGTACATAACCCTTGCTTTGCTAGCCCCGACCTTGGTGCTGCTCGGGGTTTACCTTGTAACCATAGGGTCATCGTTCATCGCAATAATTGCGCTTTCATTAGCCTGGTGGGTATTGGGATTCGCCATATTCTACCTCTTGGTAATAGTGGCGTCCAATGCTTACTTTAATTACCGCGCTTTCAAGAGGCGCCTGGAAGTTGAAAAAGTCCTCCCGGAATACCTTAGGCT
The DNA here is from genome assembly GCA_003562145.1 of Candidatus Woesearchaeota archaeon. GTDB lineage: Archaea > Nanobdellota > Nanobdellia > Woesearchaeales > 21-14-0-10-32-9 > PWWA01. The sequence continues at coordinate 2,816 of PWWA01000057.1, forward strand.
AGTAGCAACTAATTACAGGTCTGGTTTGCCATTGCATAAAGCCTTGACTGCGAGCAACAGGCCGAGGTTCGGCGTTTTTTCAAAAGAAATTGAGATGATTGCAAAGATAACCAAGGTTAAGGGGAGCTTTGCGAAAGCCCTCGAGATTTTCGGTAAGAAATTCGACTCCAAAGTACTTGAAAGGGCGATGAACAGCATCTCGGTAAGCGTAAGAAGCGGCTCAAGCGTCTCCCAACTCCTCGAAGACATCGCTGACAACATAACTAAGATGAGAAGCATGCGCCTAAGGCTTGCAGCAAGCGTAAAAAATTACATTATATTCATAGTCATAGCTGGCGTAATAATTGCGCCGCTCATGTTCTCCATGAGCTACCATTTGAACATGACCATAAGCGATGTTAAGGACAGGCTTGATGACCAGAGAAGCGCATCTCCCAGCAGTGCCCAGCACTCAGTGCTCGCAGCAGTGCGCGGGGATGGCGGCGTGCTGCCTGCAAACTTTGATATTTTTGCTACGCTGATGATATTGACTAACAGCGTTGTTTCAGGATTAGTTATAGGGATGATTAAGTACGGGAATTTCCATCAGGGCATGAGAAATATTCCTGTATTCATAATAGTATCATTGGCGCTTTACACTACTGGAAAAATTATCCTTGCTGGAGTAATGGTTATTGTATGAGGTGAAAATATGGCGGTTATTGAAACAAAAGCGGATGAGCTAATGGGCTTGTTAAAGGAAAAGGGGAGAATATCTTCTAAAGATGCAGCTAAAGCTATAGGCGTAGAAGAGCCATATGTTAGGAAGCTCGCGCTTATACTGCACAAGCGGGACCTGATAGACATTAACGCTACGGCTTTCATGCTGTGGCTTGTTGCAAAAGAATAAACTTTCTTTTTATTGCTGCACTATCTTGTTCTCTTCGAGGAAATCCCATACAGACACGTCATGTTCTTTGCATACAAAACTCCTTATTTTCTGTGTCCTCGTCTTATCCCACAAATCCATCTTAATCATTTTGTTCACAGGCATCGTGCTGCCGCACAACGCACAAGTATAACTCACCATGTACGGCAGTATAAGGTACATTATCTCATTTATTTCAACTAATAATGGCTTGTTAGGGCTATGGAAATACATGTGGATGCCTGTGTTAAGCATGCCCCTTATGGCTGCTGTCAGCGTCCTTATTGAGTACTCGTCATCCCTGGCTTTTTTCAGGTCTTTTTCAGCGTAGTAATAAGAAGAATTCTTTTCCAGCCTGATCTCCCCGTCTTTCCTGATGAGTTCCTTTGGCCTCACCCGCCTATATAGCTTCAGCAAGCCCTTCCATACCTCGAGCCCCTCACGGCTATTATTAAACCTGTATATTGTTGGCGCTACCCTAAAAGAGTTTCTTTCTATAGGCCCAGTCTTGTCAGGCATGCTAATATTTTGGCTTTCCCTATCATGATCCAGTATTATGTTAACTATCTCTTTTTTCCAGCCCTTCCTTAAGAATTCCTGCTCAATATCCTTTTCTCTCCTGCCTCTCGAAATTCCTTCCTCAACATATTTCTCAGCTGCCAATAAGTACTCCTTCGATAATGTGATGCCGATGAGCCTCAGGCGCTCAAGCTCAAGGCTGGCTATCTTCTCCCTTATGTGAGATATCAGCTCTTTTTTTTTGTAGCCAGCAAGATTAGTTGGGATTATCTTAAAGCCAAAAGTGCTTTTCAAGTGCTCAGAAAGCTTGCTATCCTCGTCCTTGAATTGGTTCATAAATTCGTTATCGCCCAGCGTGATTATGTGTACTGCGAGGTTCCTAAGCTCGCTTATCCTTTCCTTGAACCGGTCTTGCAGCTCTGACATTTTGCGTACGCACTAAATTAAAAGCCCCCTGCATGGAAGCGTATTTCCTCTTTTTCAAGCTATTAAAACAGCTTTCCTTCTATAAAAATATTATCTTTATCACAATCATTCTTCATCGCTTGCAGCCTTTTTTCCTTAAGCCTCCTAGAAAAACCCGCTCAAAGCATACGAAAATAAGCCTAAGGCAACGAAATAGATAATTAGGCCTATGCCTATAAAAAAAGGTATTGTCTTTAAGCCATCCTTTATGTTGCCGCGCTGTATAGTGCTTATTATCGCTGCGGAGAAAAAAGATGATATTGATATTATAATTATGGCGAATGTCATGAAATCTTCCTTTGATATGCTCTCTCCTGAGAAGTCAAAAGAAAAAAATCCCCTGCCAACGCCGCCTGAATCAAATTCTACCTGCGTGGTTATCTCCTTTACAACCCCGAGCAGCTCCGTGCTAAGCGCGAAAAGAATTGGCGCAGCGACAATTGTTGCGATACCTATGAATATAACGTAAGTAGTGACGTTTGCAGAGATTTCTTTCCTCATCAGCTTAGTCTCCTGGATGTTCAGCGAAATCTTGTTAAGCAGCACGGATAATTCACCGCCAGCCCTAATCCCTGCAACTATGAGGCTGATGGACTCTTTAAGTATCTTAGAATCATATTTTCTTGAGAAATTTATGAGTGCCTTGTCAAGGTCTTCACCAGCAATAGTTGCCTTTGCAATCTCTTCTATCTCAACGGCAAGCACCCCGAATTTCGGCCTTACAGCAAACCACAAAGCCCTGTCAATAGGCATCCCTGCGCTAATATTCGCTGATGCGAGCTGCAAAAAGTCAGGCAGCACCTCTTCTATTTGCTTTGTTCTATGGTATATCTTTATATCCAGCAAGAGGCAGTAAATCAATGCGAGCAACGCATAAAACAGGAAAAGGAACAATGTCCATATTGAGAGCAGCATAAGAAGAATTATTCCCAGCCTAGCATCGTTGGCGACCCCCATTGCTATTACGGCTATGCTTAGAACGGCTGCCAGCACCACGCTGCTCAAAATAATTTTTTTCCTAATTATTCTTGGGTCTGTGTCATAGCCTGACTTCTCGAGGCGCTCCTCTATTATCTTAGTAAAAAATTTCTTTTTTTCCCTTTTCTTGCTCTTCTTGTCGAATTTGCTTTTTATCCTGCGCTCCTTTTTTTCAGGCTTTTTCTCCTCCTTAGTCTCCTCCCCTTTTTTCTTCGGAGTACTTTTTTTTGTTACGAATTTGTTTACCACATTCTTTCCTCACGTGCTTATGGGGGGCCTCGCCGATTTTATCATTGAAAGGAACATAAACTGGATAAGTCCTACTAGCAGGGCTATTACTATGAAAAAAGGCATGGTTATATTCAAGCCCATAAACGTTGCAAGTATGACTAGCATAGTTATTCCAAGCGACGGTATGATTATGGATATCATCATGTAAAACATCGCCATTGGGTTTAGCCTCTTGCCGTATTCGTTCACAGCTATTTGCTGTTCCCTTACCGCTTGGTCAAGTATCACGTTTAGCGAGCTGCTGATATTGGCGCCTGTTTTCGATGAGTTAAGAATCTGCCATAGTATCTTTCTTAGGTTAGAGGATGGCGTTATAAGCATTGTCTCGTTAATCGCGTCTTCAAGGCTGGTTCCCAGGTATACCCTGTCGACTATGTCGCCGAAGTAAGAGCCTGCGATAGGATAGCTTTTTTTGACGTTCTCAAACGACTCATATAATGGCACGCCTGATTCCATTTCGATTATGAGGTACCTGCCTGCGAATATTATTTCCTGGTCTATTTCTTTCTTTATTCTTTCTATCTTTAAGTCCACGTACTTAAGAAAGTACATGAATAATACTGGGAAGAATACTATTCCCGCCAGCAGAGACCAGGGGCTAAATGTAAACAAGAATACGACGAGGGTGATGCCGCCTGAAAGCGTGGCTGCGGTGAATAATATCTTTTTTACGTATTCCTCGGGCTCGTCGTAAATGCTTGCCTGCCTTAGCTTCGTTTTAATGCCTGGGAGTTCCCTGGAGATTCTCCTATATATTTCCATTTGGATTTGTCCTCATAAGAATTTCTTGTTTGTATTAACATATTTCATCAGGTTGCTTTTGTCTGTGTAGTATTCCGCCATCACTCTTCCCACGCTGTCAACATCTTCTATGCTATTATTGATTAGGTATTTCAGGATTTTTTCTTTTTCTTTCAGCTCCCTTCCTAGCTCTTGTGGAGTCATGCCTGTGTATAGCTGTATGTTCTGGTAGAGTGACTTGGACTTGCTGACTTGAACTAAGCAGTCCTTTTTGGCATTGTATTGAAGTATAACGTTTTCTTCTCCGCTTGGAAGTATTTCGGCTACCTGGAAAGTCCTTCTATGCCCGGTTCTCCTATTCCTGAACTGTACTATTACCATTGATATCGCGGGGAGCATTATCTTTGGGACTTCTATGGGGGGGTTTGTCAGCCTTTCAACTGTTTCTTTTGAATTGTTAGCGTGGAATGTTGCGTATACACTATGCCCTGTGTGTATTGCTTCGAATAATGTCTCTGTCTCCTTCTTCCTTCTTACTTCTCCTACTATTATTCGGTCTGGCCTCATTCGCAAGCTATTAACCAGCAAATCCCCCATCGTGATTTCTCCTTTTCCTTCAGGGTTTGCAAGGGTTGTATTAAGTGGGACCCAGTGCAGGAATTTTGGCAGCTGTATCTCCCTCGTATCCTCTATGCTTAGGATTCTTTGGTTTGGGGGGAAAAGAGTGGCTAATGCGTTAAGCGTGCTGGTCTTCCCTGAAGCCGTGCCTCCGGCGATTATTGCGGACATCTCGTATTGGATAGCAGTCCATATAAGCGCTGCCGCCTCTATAGTCATTGTCTTCATCTTTAGGAACTTGGTAATAGTCCAGGGGTCTTTGGAGAACTTCCTTATGGTTATAGTGTTTCCTGATGTGGATACAGGGCTCAGCGTTGCGTTAACCCTGTCGCCTTCATTCATATGGGCGTCAAGCAAAGGGGTTAAAACAGTTATCTGCCTTCCTATCTTCCGCCCTATTATGCTTGCATAATGCCTTATTTCTTCTTCGTCCTTCATGTAGACATTGGTTTTGAGCCACCCATATTTTTTGTGGTATATCCATACGGGTTCACTTGATTGGTTGACAACGATTTCTTCCAGGTTATTGTCGCTCATCAGTAATTCTAGGTTTCCAAGGCCTAGGCTTTTTATCTTAAGGTATGATTTTAAGAACTCCATGGTTTCAGCGTCGCTATCAGGAAAGTATTTCTGTACAAGGATGCTTATGATTTCCTCGAATTTCTCTTCTACAAGGCCTGTTTTCTTGAAGTCGCTTATTTCTGCTATGCCAAGGCTTACTTTCTTTATAAGTTCCTGGCGCACTCTTTCGAGGATCATCTCTGTAGTCCTGCTTATGACAGAGATTTCAAGGTCGTATAATGGGACGAACTCCCCTTTTTTCCTGCGGATAGTTACTTTTATTGGTATTTGGCCGGACCTGTATGTATAAGTATCTATGATTTTTTCTTCGCTTTTATCGCTTGGCGCCAAATGCTTCTTTTTTGCCGGCTTTTTCTTTTCTTGCTTTGCAGCTTTCTTTTTCTTAGCCATTTCCAACCCCTTTTTTTTCCGATAAACACATATATTTTTTTTTAGTTGCCTTTTATGTAGTCAACAAGATTTTCTATTTTTGCCAT
>PWWA01000112.1 GCA_003562145.1 Candidatus Woesearchaeota archaeon
TAGCCTGGTGGAGCGCACGACTGATAATCGTGAGGTCCCGTGTTCAAATCACGGCGGGCCCATATCAATTGTTTAATGGGGGTATTATTATGAGTTCATTCGATGAGATTAGGAATAGGATTAATAGCTTAAAACCAATGATTAATATTAGCGATGAAGAAATCGCGTTCTTATTATCGCCCAGGAAAGTGCTGAATTTCAAGATAGAATACGAAAAAGATAATGGAAAGAAAGAAACACTGAATGCGTACAGGGTGCAGTACAACAACGTCTTAGGGCCTACGAAAGGCGGAATAAGGTTCCACGAAGAAGTAGACGAAGAAGAGACTAAAGCACTGGCTTTCTGGATGACGCTGAAATGCGCATTGACCGGAGTCCCATTCGGCGGCGGAAAGGGAGGCGTACAGGTCAACCCGAAGCCTCTTAGCAAGTCCGAGCTTGAAAGGATTAGCAGGGCGTACATAAAGGAAATATATAATGAGATAGGGCCTTGGAAAGACATCCCTGCCCCTGATGTTTACACAAATTCAGAGGTTATGGCGTGGATGATGGACGAATACGAAAAAATAATTGGTGCTCATGCTCCCGGAGTGATTACTGGGAAGCCGTTAGTCTTAGGAGGTAGTAAGGCAAGGGATATTGCGACTGCACAAGGCGGCGTGTATGTTTTGCTTGGACTGCTGGATAAGCTAGGGCATAAAAAAGAAAAAACGAAAGTGGCAATACAAGGGTTTGGCAACGCAGGGATGAACGCAGCGAGAATACTTGCAAGGGAAGGCGTCACGATAATAGGTGTAACGGATTCCAAGAGCGGGGTTTACAACACTGAAGGATTGGATGCTGAAAGCCTGGCAAGGCATAAGGAACAAAACAATACTCTCAAAGGGTACGCGGAAGGAAAAAGCATTACTAACGAAGAGCTTCTGGCATTAGACGCAGATGTGCTTGTGCCTGCAGCTCTGGGAGGCGCCATAAACAAGGTTAATGCTGCAAAAGTGAAGGCAAAAATAATCTTGGAGTTGGCAAACGGACCAGTGACAAGTGAAGCAGAAAAGACTTTGAGCAAGAAAGAAATAATAATAGTACCAGATATATTAGCCAACGCCGGCGGCGTAATAGTAAGCCACTATGAATGGGTACAGAACAACACTGGCTTTTACTGGGAAGAAAAAGAAGTGCTTGAAAAGCTAAAAAAACAGATAAGCAAGGCGCTCGACGAAACATATAGTGCAGCCCAAGAAAAAAATATTGGTATGAGGGAAGCCGCGTACATCGTAGCCATAGAAAAAATATTGGGAGCGGCAAGGCTAAGAGGCCTTGTGTAATGCACGTTGATATTTTTCAAAAAGATTTAAAAAAGACTTTTTATTTCCTCTCATTTATTATGGAAGAGGCTGATGAAAGTGACAGTCGGCATCCACGTGTTAGGGGAGCTCCATGGCTGTCCAAATGATTTGTTAAAAAAAAAAGAAGTAGTTAGCAGAATAGTACTTTCTGTTGTAAGGGATGCCAAGCTTAATTCTTTAGGAAACGTTTTTCATCAGTTCGAGCCACACGGCGTTACAGGCATAGTTTTATTGGCTGAGTCGCATATCAGCATCCATACATGGCCAGAGAAAAACCTTGCAGCCATAGACGTTTTTACGTGTGGCAACGAAGGGGATGCAAGGAAAGCCTTCAAGATGCTAAGCGAAAGACTTAAAGCAGCAAGCATAAACAAGAAAATAATTGAAAGGTAGCACTGGACAAGCAGAGTGAATGTTTAAATAAAAATAACGATTTCTGCAAGGAATGAAAAGCGTTGAAGTACGGGAAGAGACGAGTGATGCTACTAGTAACATAGTTCTGGATACTTTAAGGAAAGAAAAGCAAGTAATAGTTTTTGTTAATACTAAGAGGGGCGCAGAAGCAATAGCAGAGAGGATAACCAGCAAGATAAAAGGGGTGCCTGGAAAAGAAACTCTTTTAATCGCGGATAAGGCAGAGAAAACCCTGGCTACTCCTACTAAGCAGTGCAGGCGCCTCGGAAAAACGTTGAGAAAAGGAGTTGCTTTCCACCATTCAGGGCTGCATCACGAGCAGCGTGAATTAATAGAAATAGGGTTCCGGGAAAGAAAGATAAAGGTAATATGTGCAACAACTACACTTGCCTGGGGACTGGACTTACCGGCTTACCGTGTTATAGTACGGGATTTGAAACGTTACGGCGGGGGCTGGGGGATGCAAGGGATTCCTGTCTTGGAGTACGAGCAAATGGCTGGAAGGGCGGGGAGGCCTAGCTTTGACCGGGAAGGAGAAGCAATCTGCATCGCAAATAATGTTAATGAACGAGAAGAAATTTGGGAACAATACATTAATGGAATGCCGGAGGATATTCTTTCAAAGCTCGCAGTTGAGCCTGTGCTTAGGACTTATGTACTAGCGTTAGTAGCAACTGGCTACGCAGGCTCCTTCAATGAACTAATGGATTTTTTGAAAAAAACTTTTTACGCACACCAATACAAGGAATTAAGCAGGCTAAAACAAATATTGAAAAGCACTATTGATAACTTAGAGGAATGGGAGTTCATACAAACAAACAGGGAACAAAAAAGTTCTGGCTTCGTAAGCGCAAATAAGCTAAGCAAAGAAGAAGATTTCTTGCTAAAGCCCACGAAGCTCGGGGAAAGAGTTGCAGAGCTATACTTGGACCCGCTAACAGCAAACTACTTGTTGAAGTGCATGAGGAAAGCAGCATCTGAGAAGCACAGCAATTTTTCTTTGCTGCATATGATTTCGTGGACGTTGGAGATGAGGCCTTTGATAAGGAGCAGGCAGAAAGACATTCCTTTAATAGATGAAAAGCTTGCTCTTGAAAGCGACGAGTTGCTAGCAGAAGAACCCAGTAGTTTTTCGGATGAATACGATGAATTCACCGATAGTGTTAAGACCGCTTTAGTTTTAGAGGCTTGGACAGAGGAAACAACGGAAGAGCAATTACTTGAAGATTTCGGTGTTACACCAGGAGAGATAAACACAAAAATTGAGAGAAGCGACTGGCTCTTATATTCTTGCCACGAGCTAAGCAAGCTACAAGGATTTAGAAAGATAAGCAATGAAGTCCTTAAGTTAAGGGTCAGGGTTAAGAGCGGCGCAAAAGAAGAACTCTTGCCTCTGCTAAAATTAAGAAATATTGGAAGGGTAAGGGCAAGGAAATTATTCAACAATAAAATACGTGACCTTGGAGACGTAAAGAAAGCAAGCCTTAGCTTGCTGGCAGAGCTTCTCGGCAAAGGCGTGGCTTTAGACATTAAGAAACAAGTAGGCCAAGACCTGAGCAACGAAAAAATCGTTGTGAAAAAAAACAAGAGAAAAGGCCAGGTAAGCCTCCAAGACTACTAAGACAAAAGCTTTTTAAAGGATTGTGCAACCAAGCTTTTTCCATGGAATTATTAAAAGAAGTTTCGGACGGCTTGATCCCAAGCAAGAAAATACTTGAAGATTTCAAGGACAGGAAAGCAGCAAGAGCAGTGCTTCTCGACGACAAAAACAGGGTTGCGTTGATATTTATTCCTGAGCACAACCATCACAAACTGCCAGGCGGCGGCCTAAAAGAAGGAGAAACTTTGCAAGAAGGCCTCCACAGGAAACTGCTAGAAGACACAGGATGCAAGGCTGATGTTATCGGCGAGATAGGCATGGTTGTAGAGTACAGGCACGAGTACAAGCTAAACCAGTGCTCTTATGGCTTCATGGCAAGGGTGTCAGGAGAAAAAAACGGGCAAAGCATCAAATGGGTTTCCATTAATGAAGCACTGGAGTTGCTCGAAAAAGATAGTCCCTCGAATTATGAAGGAGGCTTCATCGTCAAAAGAGAACTTGGATTTCTTAGACGGGCAAGAAGGATTCTCCAGATGTCAAGCGCCTAGGACGTAGTACTTCTGTTCTCTGCTTACCAACTTTATTTTCTGCCCTGGCACGAGTGACAGCCCCAGCGGATTCCCAGCTTTTACTGGCTGATACGTATCAGGCCTCAGCACGTAGAGTTCTGGCCTCGTCTGCGAAACAGTTGTTTTTTCCTGGCTTACAACGTTGAAAGAATCAGAGTTTGCAGGCGTATAAGAAAAAGTTGTCTTTTTTCCTGTTTCAAGGTTTATCCCGGTTATTATCTTCTCGGCTTTCTTGACAAGGATTAGTGTTTCACCCATAACTATTACGTCTCCCTCCCCGAAAGGAGGAAGCTCTACAAGGATGTTCTGCCGGTATATGTCTTTGCTGGTCTGCTTATCCTTGGAGAAAAGCTGGGGGTTCTCACTAATATAACCCCCGAAGTTCCTTACAAGCTTAAGGGCAAGCGGACGCATTTTCTTCTTGTCAGTAAAATAATAGTCTACGCTGCTGTTTTTATCTACTACTTTGTTGACAAGAACTTGTTTCTTTGATTTGCTTAACAAGAATTTCTTAGCGTATTCCCTGGATTCAGCTGAAGCGTTTCTCAGCTGGAGTATGCCTTCGTAATACGCCGAGCCAACTTTTGACACGCCGGGAGAGTAAGTTACTTCGGTCTCCACTGGCAACACAAATTCTCTTCCTTCGTATAAGAGAACAATCGGAATCTCTTTCTTTAAGCCCGGCTTTTCCAATAAATCGCTGTATGCCTCTAACCCAGTCACAAGCTCCGTTTTTTGTTCCACGTTTTGCCTTAATAATTTCTCGGAAAGGCTTCTTAGGTCCCGGAACCCCTTCCATTGCCCTTTATGAAAGTACCTTTTTGAAGGGCACAGCCTTATCTTTATCTGCTTGTACTCAAGCGTTTTTTCCTCGCAGTTTTCGCAGAACACACCTTTTTTTACTGGTTTTCCGCATTTAGGGCAAAATTTCTCCATATCACTGGGCAGTATAAAAGAATTTATAAATATGTCCTTAATCTTCATTTTTTATTAAAAATGGGATGGAAAGAAGTCAAAAAGGCTTTAAAGAAGGCTTGGAGGTTTATTTGGCATAGCAATTCACTGGCTAGCTGGATTGTTAACATAATCCTAGCATTTCTTTTAATCAAATTCGTTTTCTACCCTGGAATCAGCCTGCTAGTCGGCACAAGCGTCCCAGTCGTGGCAGTTATCAGCAATAGCATGGAGCAGCCAAGTAACTGGGAGGACTCACAAGCTATCTGCAGCAACGGAAGATGCACCCAAGAAGAATGGTACTTAGAAAAGGGCATAACGCCGAATGAATTCGCAGATTTTCCGTTCAGCAAAGGTTTCAATAAAGGAGATATAATGCTTGTAAGAGGAAAAAAACCTGAAGAGATAAACATCGGCGACGTCATTGTCTTCGAGTCCGGAAAAAGCATCCCGATCATCCACAGAGTTGTCAATATCTTCGAGGAGGACGAAGAGCGTTTCTTTGAAACCAAAGGAGATAATAATGCCGGGCAAATAAAGAACCAGTTTATAGATGAAAACAGGATTCCCGCAGATGACGTTTTCGGCGTGGCTTACGGGAAAATCCCATACTTAGGGTACGTCAAGATCTTGTTCACAGACTACGTTGTCGCACCGATAACAGGCAATTAATAGAAACTTTTTTCTATACCACCACACTACTATCCCAAGATGAAACCAGAATCAAGAATTCTAGGAATTGATGACGCACCATTCAACAAGTACAAAGACAAGAAAACAATGCTAGTAGGCGTAGTTTACCGGGGAGGAAACTTCATGGACGGAGTAATCTCAGGAAGCGCCAGTGTTGATGGAAGCAATGCCACAAAAGAAATCTCGAAGATGATTATGAAATCTAAGTTTAAGGATGACTTAAGATGCATAATGCTTAAGGGAATAGGAGTTGCAGGCCTAAACATGGTGAACATAGAAGAAATATACGAAAAGACAAAGATACCAGTACTCGTCGTGATGAGAAAGAAGCCTGATAAAGCAAGGCTTATCAAGACACTGGAAAAGCTTGGAATGAAAGAAAAAGCATTGCTTGTAAAGAAAGCAGGAAGAATAAGCAAGATAAACAATTTATACGTACAAAGCGCTGGGCTGGACAGGGCTAAAGTGAAAGAGCTATTAGGGATAACAACCACGCACTCAGCCATCCCTGAACCGATAAGAGTCGCACACCTAATCGCAGGCGGAATAATTAATGGCGAGAGCAAGGGAAAAGCATAAAAAAAAGCAGACTTTAAAAACAACTCATTCATACCTTTACAAGGAAAGGGGTTGTGGTCTAGCTTGGTATGATACGCGCCCGGGGCGCGCGTGATCGGGGGTTCAAATCCTCCCAACCCCACTCCTTACTTTCATTCTAACAAAAAAATATTTAAAGAAAAAACCAGGATGAGACTATATGAAAAAACTATTTTTACTTTTTCTTACAATAATAGTATTCCTCCCGGTTGTCTCAGGCATGGCGATACCTCCTGACCACGTTAACATATATTTAGACGGGGAATTATTGGAAGATTTTGACCTTAAAATTTCTGTGTGTGATAGGTACTTAATAGTTGCAAACATCACTAAGGAAGAAGCTTATGATGAAGGATACCTTCATTTGTTTGAGATAAATGAAAATCTTAGGTGCTGGTGGGCTATTGAAAATTTTACTGCTTGCACTTCTAATACTTGCAATTTGCACAGGTTTGAAAATGGGAGCAGGCTTCTATTGGAAGCAGGTAGTGTAAAGATATTAACTGAGCCTGTTGAGAAGAATACGAGCAACCGCATAACTGGCTCTATATACGATGTGTTCATTTCTTCTAATGGAAGCGTGGAAGCCGATTACCTTGGGGATAGGGAAAGAAGAGGGATGAATTTTTTGCCTTTGTTATCTTTAGCTCTTTTTATGCTAGTCCTCTCATCCATCGCGTTTTTATTCTTATATTTGCTTATTATAACAGTCATATGTTTGTTGTTCTTCAAGTATAAGAGGATTCCTTATACTAAGATATATTGGCCGATTATTATTGGCACTGTAATGCTCATAGTGTTCACACCTATAATTTCAATTTTTTCAGGAAGCATAATAGTAAGCGCTTTTATTGTGGGAATTATGTTTTTTCTGCAGGGCATGTTTTTCCATCTAGCAATGAAAAAATATTTAGATTGGAAGAATTCCCTGCTGTTAAGCTTGCTTGTAATTATCGCTATGGCAACACCAGGAATTTTATTTGGATTATTATTATAGGTGTGTTGGAGGAGAGAAAAATGTTAATCGGCATTATTAGTGATACGCACGACCACATAGAAAATTTGCAGAGAGCATTGGCTTTGCTGAAAGAAAAAAAAGTAGGAGCAATTATTCACTGCGGAGATTTCTGTGCGCCTTTTATGATAGACGAGCTTGATAGCATCGGGATACCTGCGTATTGCGTGTTCGGGAACATAGACGACAAGTTCCTGACAACGAGGAAAGCTGATGCTTCTAAGAATGTGAAGCTATACGGTGACATCGCTGAATTGGAATTAGGCGGGAAGAAGATAGCTGTGAACCATTACCCGTTGATAGGCGAAAGCCTTGCTTCTACTGGCAAGTATGACTTGGTATGTTGTGGGCATACTCATAAAAAGGATTTGAGGAAAATAGGCGATGCCTTGCTTTTGAACCCAGGGAAATTAATGGGGCGCTTTGGAGAAATAAGTGTTGCGCTCTATGATACGGAGACAGGGGAAGCAGAGCACATAGAAGTAAAAATATAAATAATACTTGTAAAATTATTGGCAGAAATGGGTAAAGAAAGAAAGTCAGAAAGCCTGAAAGGATATCTTAATTCTTTAGTTTTTGCTGGAGTTGCAGGTATTACCGCTTTTTGCCTTTCAACAAAAATTCCTGAGCTAGTGGAAAAGGAGGTTGAGCCGATAGTCAAGCAAGAACAAGCTCATTTTGATTTCCCCTACAGGGCCAAGTATGATTCTTTGACTGCTGCGAAGTTTGACGAATTAAGGATGAGGCTGGTAGATGAATTCGGGCATAGCGAGGAAAAAGTTAGTTCATTGTTCAGGGATGAAAGTGTTTCATTGGATTCTTTGGTTGAGAGGCGGTTCAGGAGAACTGTTGAGAGCCAGGCTGACAGGGGAACTATGACTTATGAGAAGTACAGAGAGCTACTTGGCGTTGATGGCTTGAAGCTTAAGGCCCCTTTGTTCTTAGAGGATAATGTTGTTGATTTGCTTGAAGCTGAAGAGAAGTTCGGCGTCGATTACAGGTATATAGTAGGAATACTCGGTGTTGAAACCAGGTTCGGAGGATACCTCGGATCGCATAACTTGGTTGATGCATTGGTAACACAATATGTTTCTACTA
>PWWA01000010.1 GCA_003562145.1 Candidatus Woesearchaeota archaeon
ACTTTGATGACAAGAAGCGCGGGAACATAGTATTAAAATTGCATCCGAAGATTGCTCCTATCAACGTCGCGGTGTTACCTCTTGTTTCAAACAAGGAAAATGTTCTTGGCAAGGCCAGAGATGTTTTTAACGACTTGAAAAAAGATTATAATTGTTTCTTTGACGTGAGCGGGAGCATAGGGAGAAGGTATGCACGGCAGGACGAAATAGGAACTCCGTACTGTGTCACGATTGACTTCGAAACATTGGAAGATGGCATGGTTACTATTCGTGACAGGGACACGACAAAACAAGAACGTGTTAAAATAGAAGATGTTAGGAAGCACTTAAGGTTTTAGATTTGTTTCTTTGGAACCGTTTTTCTTAGTGCGAATGGCAAGACGTTGTTTTCGAAGTGTGTCATGAAGTATTTGAATGGCTGCCTGTTAAAACCTATTAGTATGCCTGAGTTTTCGTAGAGTTCTCCTTCGAGGCTTGGCTTTCCATGGATGTTGTTCATGTTGCATCCCAGGTCTTCCAGTTTTTTTTGCATGTACAGGAATTCTTGTTCGATCGTTGTTGTGTATTCTGCTGTGTCCGTTGCGGTTAGCCCTGGTATTTCCTGTCGTTTAAGGAAGTACCTCGCTGAGCTATGTATTTGTGTTCGTGGGTTTATTCCAAGCGCGGTTAGTGTTACCAGTTCTTTTTTGTCTACTAATGCGTATTCTTCTTTTTCGAGTTGGCCTGGTTTTATGTTGTGTACTTTTCTGTACGTCGGGTCATTCCGGGCTTTGTCCAGCCATTTTTGTTCTATGAATTTTGCCAGTCCGTTGTCCATCCCGTGAGGTATGTATATCGCCGTTGCTTTTTCCAGTGTGTCTACGAAGTCTGCTAGTTGTGCGCCTACTTGCAATCCATTATACCAAGCCGAGTTTTTTGATTTGTAGTTGCCGTTGTATTTTAGGAATGATGCAAGCCTGATTAGTACGTCGTCTGAGCCGCCTTTTCCTTTTTTCTCCCTGATGTATTGCTGGATGTGCAAGTTATTATCAATCATGTTTTCTCCTTGTTCCAGTACTTCTTCCCAGTTCTTTGTTTTGGCAAAGTCTATGCCGCTCATGTCTTTTACTAGTCCGATGTTCTTGAATATGTTCATTCTTTTTTCGAATGGCTGCACTTTTAGGACTTCATCAGTGTAGTCTCCTGAGGTGAATTCTTTGAGGTCTATGCCGAGGCCTGCTGCGAGTTCCCTGTCCACTAAGTATGTTTCGCCTCCTCCGTAGTTCAGGCCGTGAAGGCGTTCTGCTTCTTTCCTTATGTCTTTGTAGTCGTCGAAGTGCGCTCCGAAGTAGTATCCTGTTAGCAGTGCTTGCGGGTTTAAGTCCACGTTTTTCAGGAATCCCAGGCCGAGTATTGGTTTTCCTTCTTCGTCTGTTGCCCTTATTGTTTTGTCGTATGTGTTCACGGATCTTGTTAGGAGGTTAGCGATGGAGTTTATCAGTTCCTGGGTTTCTGTGAGGAATTCTTCTCTTCCGCTGTAAGCGCTTGATCCGTCTTCTTTTGTTAGTGCTCTCAGGACTTCGTCGCTTATTATGTCTTCAAGGCTTGTGTTTACTCTTTTTCCGAATCCGTGGTTTTCGCTGAACATCACGTGTCCTTCTGTTGCGTGCCCTACTACTGCTCTTGGTATAAGGTTATATCTTAGTATTGGTGAAGAAACAGGCAGGCTTGCTGATTCCTGGAGGTCAATCATTAATTCTGATGGCCTTGCGACTTTTGAGTGCCATGACCTACTGTTATTTGCTTGCTTGTGTTCTATTTTTTCGTACAGGTATTCTTCTATTATAAGCGAATCTAGGAACGGTATGTTTTCCTCGGATATTATTGTGGGGCTCTCAGGCATTATTTTTCTTCTTATGAATTCTAGAATTGTTGGAGCAGACTGTCTCTCCCATAGCACGCCGTTGTGCGAGTCGCTGTCCCCCCTGACCCTGTATTCAGTTCCTTGCACTATGCTTAAATTTCAGAAAGCTTTTCATTTAAATACTATATTATCCTTCAAAATGTGTTTTTTAAAGTATATTATTATATAGTAGTTACTTCAATCCTTCTACGTGGCTTAACCTGGTGACTGCCCAGAACTTCTTCCTAAGATTAAGGTTTTCCTCTACGCCGTTAGCAGAAAAAGCTTCTTTTAATTTCTTCCTGATAAGCTCTCCTTCTTCATCGAAATCCATTAACAACAAAACCTGTTTTGTGTCGCTGTTCTTCTCCGCGAACAAATAATTATTTCCGTTCAACTCCTTGCTCTTAACCCCGAACGCTTCAAGAGCTGCAACATCTTTCTTCCCCTCGACAACCACAAGGTTTTCCTCTGAGAACTCCTTCAACGAATCCACTAGTTCTAAGAATTCTTCTTCATCTCTCATTTTTCAATATGTTCACTAATTCTTCAGCGCTATTAACAATGAAGTCAGTAAGGCTTTTATCATTTAAATCGCCTTGGCCCCAAGACACAAATATTGTTTTTGCGCCTACGCTTTTCCCGCCAATCATGTCTTCTTCCCTGTCGCCAACCATGTAAGATGCCTTTCCATTTTTTTTTACAGCCATCTCCACTAAATCATTCTTGGTGTAATCAAGGCTAGCATTATTCCCGTGCACAGAGTCAAAATACTTCTCAACATCTAATAATTGGAGTGAAGGCTTTATTATGTCTTTCCTGATGGTGGAAGCAATGCTTAGTTTAGAGCCCTTTTCTTTCAAGGCTTTCAGCAAGTCTTTTATTCCTTCGAAAAAAATTTTTTCTTTCCATTCGTTAACGACTGAAAGGTAATGTAGTTGGAAAAGGTTGGTCATCATAATTGTCTTAAGCTTTTCATCCTTTATCCCGGTGTATTTTTGTATTGCGGCCTTGTTGACCTTGTAATGAGCATGAGTCTTTTGTGCTTCACGCATCCAAGCCTTGTCCATAACAACTCCGATTGAATTCCCTCTCCTAACGCTGGCTTCCTCAGCTACTTCTCTCTTTGCAAGAGTTCCATCCCAGTCAAATATTATATGCATTTTTAATCATTGAAGTAGTTTCTTATATTCTTCCGGTGTATCCTCGTAGAATTTCTTTATGCCTTCAGAAGTCTTTTCATGCTTTATAATGTCTTTTAGCACGCTGAAGGGTATTGTTGCGATATGCGCTCCGGCAAGCGCTGCTTCCCTTACCTGCCTCTTGTTCCGGATAGAGGCTGCAAGGACTTCTGCTTTAAGGCCGTGTTTCTTAATTATTTCAACGCATTGGCTTACAAGGTCTATTCCTGATACTACGCCGTCATCCTCAAGCATTCTATCTTCTTTTGCAATTCCTTCGGCAGGAAAATATTCTTCCCTGCTTGCTTTCAAGCCGTTTTTTTGGCGTATATAATCATCCATCCTGCCTACAAAAATACTTACATATTTTGCTCCTGCTTTAGCTGCAAGCAAAGCCTGTTCCGGCGTAAACACTAATGTAGCGTTCACATTAAGCTTCCTGTCGCTTAATTCTTTTATTGCTTTGATTCCCTCAAAATGAACTTTGCTGTCTTCTTTCGTTGCGGGGCTTACAGGTATTTTTATGCAGATGTTCTTAGAATAAGATTTGAAATTCCTGTAGAGCATAACGCCTTCCAAGACCATGTTCTTTGCTTTTTTGCTTGTTACTTCGAGGCTTACAGGTGTTCCCTTTGATGCTCTCAGTATTTCCCCTATATAACTTTTGAGGTCTGTGTCATCGCTTTTTTTTTCATCAACTGCTTTTTTTAGCAGTGAGGGATTGGTGGTTACGCCATCCGCAATTCCCCAATCGTAAACCTGCTTTATTTCTTCTATATCCGCACTATCAATGAATATTTTCATTATGTTTCAGGACTTTTTTTTATTATTTTTTGTATTAATAATAGCTGCGAGGCATGCTCCTTTCAGGCTTATATCATAGTTGAGTATGATGTATACTGGTATTTCTCTAAGCATTTTCTTCATCTTTCTGTTATCTGTGAATTCCTTTTCAAACATGGCTTTGTTAAAGTGGTCTTTGTTATTTATTACAATGCCACCTGAGAGGTATATTCCGCCTGTTGACACCGTCTCAAGGGCATAGTTCTTCGAACACCTCGCTAAGAGTATTGTGAAAAGATTGAAAGTGTCGGCGCATGCCGAGTCCTTATCCTTATATTTTGCTATCAATACTTCTTTTTTGGTTGATATGCTTATTTCTTCCCTGTATTTAGTGTCAGGGTACTTCTTGTTAATCAAAAGGTATTCGTATATCCTTATAATTCCCCCTCCTGATAGGAAGTCTTCATAATCAGGCGTGCTCCGAATTTCTTTTCGCGTAGTTTCCAGCAACTCTAGCTCTTCAAGGCTTTGCACGGGGAAGCTTACATGTCCTCCCTCGCTTGGTATCGGGATGTGTATTCCCCTGCTTTCGCTTTTCACGAGTATAGCTTTTCCAAGGCCGGTTCCCGGCCCAATAATTGCTTTTATCCCTGCTTTCTCTTTTCCTTTTTTTAAGATTTTGATTTCTCTCTTTGTTAAAAGGTTTACCCCGTATCCTGTTGCCTCGAAATCGTTGATTAGCATAACTTCTTTTAGGTGCGTGTGTTTTTTTATTTCCTTGGTATCTAAGTCCCATTCAGCATTGGTGAGTTTGCAATAGCCTTTTTCCTTGTTCACAGGGCCTGCCCCTGCCAGGCACGCTTTTGAGGGCTTTCGCTTGTATTTCATGTAAGAATAGCGTATTACTTCTTTTAGTGCGAAGACTATTGTGCTTATCGTCTGGGTTTTGTAGTGGAATGAAAATAGAATTTCGGGCTTCCCGTTTTTATTGTATGCCACGCAGACATTAGTATTGGTGCCTCCGATATCTGCGCCGATTATTAGCTCTGCTTCTTCAGGCGGCTCCTCCACAGAATATTTTTTTACTTCAGGTATCATTTTTTTATCAGCTTCTTTGCTTCTTTTATTATTTCATTGTGTGTCAATCCATGTTTTTTGAATAATTCTTGGTATGGCCCTGACTCCCCGAATTTGTCTTTCACACCCATTATTTTCATTTTGGTAGGGTGTTCTTGTGTTATTGTTTCAGCTATTGCGCTTCCAAGGCCCCCGTGAACTTGGTGGTCTTCAACTGTTAATATTCTTTTTGTGATTTTCGCGTATTTAATTATTTTCTTTTTGTCTAATGGCTTTATTGTATGCATATTTATCACTGCCACGCTTACCTTTTCCTTCTCAAGTTTCTTGGCGGCAAGCAGTGCTTCGTATACCATTGGGCCGCACGCGATAATGGCAAGTTTTTTTCCTTCCAGCAATACTTGTGCTTCCCCTATCTTAAAGCTTGTTTTCTTCGTGGTTATCAAAGGGGTTTTCTGCCTGTTCAAGCGTATATAAGCCGGCTTCTCGGTCTTTGAAACAGCGACAACTGCTTTCTTTGCCTGCTCGTAATCACACGGTACAATTACATCTATGTTTGGGAGGGCTCTGGTTATAGCGATATCTTCAAGTGCCTGATGAGTGGCTCCGTCCTCGCCTACGCCTAAGCCCGAATGCGTACTTGTAATCTTGACAGGCTGGTTGTTATAGCAAATCGTAGTCCTGATTTGCTCCCAGTTCCTGCCAGGGCTGAAAACGCTAAATGAAGTAATAAAAGGAATCTTGCCCATGTGCGCTAATCCGGATGCTACGCTTGCAAGGTTTTGCTCTGCAACGCCAACCTGTACAAAGCGTTCGGGGAATAATTCCTTAAACTTAGTTATCTTTGTGCTTCCGCCAAGGTCTGCTGTCAAGGCGTAAACATTCTTGTTTCTCCTGCCAACCTCTACTAGCCCGTCGCCCAAGCCGTTCCTGGTAGATTTCCATTCCTGCTTTTCTGTAAAAAGGTGTTTGTTTAAGCTCATAATATTTTCCCTCTATTTTCTTCCAGCTCTTCAACTGCTTTCATTGCTTCTTCCTCGCTTAAAGTTCTCCCGTGCCACTCATATTTGTTTTCCATGAAGCTCACGCCTTTTCCCGGCGTGGTATGCGAAATGATAACAAGAGGATGCTTTCTTGGCTGCATTGATTTATGTAACGCAACCAATATTTCTTTCATGTTGTTCCCATTTATTTCTATTGCACCCCACCCAAAAGAAGCGTATTTTTCACGCAGGGATTTCAAAGGCATTATGTCTTCCGTGTTCCCGTCTATTTGTATATTGTTCCTGTCCACTATGACTGTTAAGTTGCCTAAGCCATACTTTTCTGCGAACATCACGGCTTCCCATGTGTTGCCTGACTGGTGCTCGCCGTCACTCGTAATGCATACAACCTTGTTTGGCTTCCTGTCATTCTTCAACGCTAAAGCCATTCCTGCGGCTTGGCTTATGCCGCTTCCAAGGGGGCCTGAACTTGTTTCTAGCCCGGGCAGCGCTTCCCGGTGAGGGTGGCCTTGCAGCCTTGAGCCGGCCTTTCTTAGTGTTAATAATTCATCTTTAGGAAAAAAGCCCTTTCCTGCCATGGCGGCATACATAACCGGGCAGATGTGGCCGTTTGAGAGAACTAATATATCCCTGTCCGGGTGCTTTGGCTTTTTAGGGTACAGGTTTAGATGTTTAAAATATAATGCTGCAAATATATCTGCCATTCCCAGCGAGCCCGCTGGATGCCCTGACCTGGCTTTGTGCAGTATTTTTATTACATTCTGTCTTAGAATGTTGGCTAACTCTTCAAGTTCCTGAACGCTTCTATTTTTTTCCAAAAAAACAACCCCTTTTTTTTTACTTGAAAGCCTTAATCATTGTATCCAGTGCTTTACCAGGATTCCTGCTGCTGCTGATGAATGAGCCGGAGTTAATAATATTTACGCCTAGCGCTTTGAGTTTTCCTGCAACAAAAGGATTTACGCCCCCATCAATTTGTATTATTATTTTCTTGTCTTTTTCCCTTAGCTTCCTGATCTTGTTATAGACTTTCAGCTTAAATTTCTGGTGTTCTTTTCCAGGGCTAACCCCCAAAAACAAAACTTTCTTCACCAATTTTAAGAAAGGGTAAACTCTTTCCACCTTCGTCTCAGGGTTAATTGCGATGATGGGCTCCATGCCAGCACGCTTGATGTTTCTGATAATTTTTTTTCTCTCTTCGTCATTCCTCTGGGTTTCTAAGTGAAAGATGGCTCGCCTGAATCCTTTATCCTTCAGCCCTCTAACCCATTCCTTAGGGTTTTCAACCATTAAATGAGCTTCGAATATGTTCTTGTATCGCTTAAGGCTTGGAACGTCTTCTAAGGCAACAGATTTTGTGGGAACAAATTTTTTGTCCATGAAATCTATTTGTATTTCTTCAGATATCTTCCTCAGTTTTTCTAGCTTGGATAGGAATACTTTTTTGTTGAAGGAAAGGATTGTTGGTATAACTTTTCCCATGAAATAACAAATGAAAACTCTTATTTAAAAAGATTGCCTATGCCTGGCTGTTTCTACAGGAAAAGCTTTTTAAAAAGAGCTCTTTTACTCAGCAGTTATTGGGACCGTAGCTCAGACTGGGAGAGCGCCACGCTGAAGACGTGGGTGTCCTGGGTTCAAATCCCAGCGGTCCCACCTTTTGTATTTTTTACCAGATTATGTTTTTTGAATTTTTAGCTTTGTTGTTTTTTTTTAACAACACTTATTTTCCATATTGCAATTAATTGTTTTGGCAAAAACTTTTTTAATAACAACAAAAAAGCAAGGATGATGGATTATAAAAAGAAAACAATACAATCATATGACCAATACGCAAAAGACTTCTCACAAAAATTCAAGGACCTAACAGACCTTGACAAAAGGCCTGAATTCCAAAGGTTCCTAGGACTGCTATACGGACGTAAAATACTAGACCTCGGATGCGGCTCAGGAGACCACGCACTGTACTTCAAGCAAAAAGGCCTGGAAGTAACAGCTATAGACCTATCAAGCGAAATGATAAGGCTATGCGACGAAAAAGGAATTCACGCAAAAAAAATGGACATAGAAAAACTCGAATTCAAAGACAATACCTTCAACGGAATCTGGGCAGTAACATCTTTACTGCACATACCAAAGAACAAGCTTGGAAGAATAATAAAGAAACTAAGTAAAATCCTAAGGCGTGACGGGCTGGTATACATCTGCATGAAAGAAGGCAAAGGCGAGAA
>PWWA01000025.1 GCA_003562145.1 Candidatus Woesearchaeota archaeon
GCAGGTCGAACCCGTTCGAAATAAGCGCGCCAACCAGGAGATTATTGGATGTTGGAGGCGTAGAGTACGAATTCAGAGTCAACAATCACATTCCTAACGGGAAACACGAATTATTCATAGGAGCAGAGAACAACTGGGGCATCATAACATATGCGTTCGTAAATTTCACGACCAGCGTTCCCGGCATGGAGATATGGGTTGAAACACCAAAAAACGAATATGTAACAAAGCCAAGGTTCGCTGTTAGCACCACAGAAACATTCCGCTTACAACTAGGGCTTGAACGGCCAGGGATTTGCAGGTACTTAACAAGGCCATTCTCCGAGAACTTAAGCTACGCATATGAACAAATGGCGTTCATGGATTTCCTGAGAGGCAGCAACGGCTTAACCGCATACGATGACAATTTCAACATAGAAAAAATAATACAAGGCTACCCTCACGATGGGTCTTTCCAGGTTTTATACGTGATATGCAGAGATACAGACCCGCGGTTTACTAGCCCAGGAGGTGCCCCAATATATTCGTATGAGGAAATGGAAGTTGCCTCCGATACGAGGTCGCATCCAACCATAGAATTATCTGCGAGGCCCAGAGTCCTGGTAGGTGAAAGAGAATTCGAGTTAACCATAACCACGAACCATGAAACAATATGCATCATAGAAAATACTAATCCATCAACTGGGGGCACTCCAAACGTTGTATCAGGCAGGACTTCTTGGAGTGATTTTCAAGATTCTGACTCCAAAGACGTATACGCTAAGACCAGGGTTGAAAAAATAATTGTTCCACCCACTCCCTCTGAGTACACGTATAGCTTCAGGGTAACATGCAGGAACCTTGCAGGGCGCACATCCACTCAAACAATGGATTACAAGGTGAATTTATTAGCATCCCAAAACGTGGATTTCTTATCCCCTGAAAGCTCTACAAATAAAAGGGCGCTTGACATAAATGTAAGCGTGCTTCGATGGGGAAGCGATGTCATATGCGAGTACAGCGTTCTAGGGGAAGGCCACGAAAGCCAAATAGCCCCTATGACTAGCACTGGAATAGAAGCCACGTTCGGCGGCATGATATACCATGCAGAGCACAACGTGCCGAGTGACGGCTTGTACAAGATAAGCGTAAAGTGCAATTACTCGGCTACCTCGTGGGAACACGAAGTACTCGTAGATGCAACCACGCCGAGCCCGCCAACGATAATCATGGACCGGGCGTATACGTGCTCCGCGAACTACGTTAATTTCCGGTTAGACAAGTCAGAAGCCACTATAGGCCCATCAGGCTTTAAGCACTACCATTACAACATAACAGGCCCGGGAGGAAAGTCAATTTCTGGAACCACTGAAAGAGATGTTGTTGATGAAAGAATAACAAATATTTTTAGTATAGGTGATTCCCTAACTATTGCTGCTTGGATAGTTGACAATGCAGGGAACAAAGGGGCTCAGGACACAAGAAACGTTGTTGTGAGCACTGGTGGTATTCCTGAATGCGTAGGCTTTGTTTCCGTGGCAGACATATGGGTTAGGAAACCAGATAATAAATACGTGGAATACCCTGATTTCGCTGTCAGCAGCGAGCCAAGCTTCGACCTGGAAATAGGCTTCAGGAGGTGGCCTGCTGAATGCAAATTCGGCTTTGAACACGACATAATACAAGGGCTTGGCCCAACAGCTCTTTTCAACCAGTTGCCATATAGCTTTATAACAATGGCTTCCGACGAAGAAAATCCGCCGCGGGGCTCTTACAATAGCTTTAACCTTAACAACTTATACCCTGGGGGTTATCGTGCAGGGGACGGCCTGCTTCCAGTTCACATCTTATGCAAGGACACCGCTTCTGAACAAGAAGAATTTTTCGAAGGAAGAATACTAGCAGGCCACTATACTTCAGGCCCACAAATAACAATCTCGGACAGGAGGCCTTACACGTTGTACGATTTCCGTGAAAGAGATTTTTCGTTTAGCATAGAAACAGACCAGTTATCTGCTTGTATCATCGAAGCCGTAAATGTCCCTGCAGGTACACCCCTCCCGCTTATACATTCAGGAAGGTCTTCGTGGGACTACGTATCCTCATTCCAAGACTTCAAAACCTCAACTAATGAAACCATAACTATTTCATCAATCCTCCAAGAGCACACATACGAATTCAGGGTGACTTGCGAAAACCTTGCAGGGCTAACCAGTACAAGGTCATTCCAATACGAAGTGGATTTCACCCAATCCCTCCAGATAAGCTTCCTGAAGCCAGACGAAGGAAAGATTTTCAACACTCGCAGGGTAGACATAGAAGTCGTTGTGACAAGGGAGGACACCACATGCACGTATTACCTTGGCAGCCCTGAAAATCCCAGTACCGCAAAAGGCCCTATGGCGCCAAGTGATTACTTTCCCGGCGGCGGCAGGATATACACGGCTTCACCGAACCTGAACGATGGAAGCCACGCCATATACGTCAGGTGCGAAGGCATTGACAGCTCTCCTTACCGCAACATAATAGTTGATACTACTAGGCCTTCCGCTCCGCAAATCATTCTTTCAAGTGACCGCACTTGTTCGTTGACCAGGGTTAACTTTGAGCTGAACAGGTCAGGCTCAACTATTGGTCCTTCAGGCTTTAGCCATTACGCGTACAGGATTATAGGCCCAGGCGGATTAGAAGTATTCGGCACGAGCAACACAGACGTTGTAAATGTGCCTGTTAACTGGCTTAGAAGCGGGCAAACACTGCAAATACGGGCGTGGATCGTTGACAACGCCGGCAACAACGGAAGCGAAGCAACAGAAAGCGTTATTGTTAGCAGCAGCGGAGTGCCTGAATGCGCAGGCGTTGACTTTGTGGGTGATGTATGGGTTAGGCTGCCCCGCAACAACCACGTTGAATACCCGGATTTTGCAGTTGGCAATACGAGGAGTTTCAGGCTTGAGATAGGGTTCGAGATATGGCCTGCCGAGTGCAGGTATAGGTTCACCCCTACAACAGACCCGGGCGCCGCGTATGCCGGCGCGCGAACATTCGACCATACGGGTTCCACGATGCATGAGCCAAAAGGATTCTTAGACGAATTCGATCCAGGCACGTTCATATCAGGGTATGCGTATAACGGGAATTTATTCCCTATGTACGTTATATGCAAGGAGCTGGAAGAGGAATCTTTCTTTACACAAACACTTAAGATTGGCTCTGACTTAACCCCTCCAACAATATCCCTGGATGCAAAGCCGAAAATGCTTGTTGATATTGAAAACCCGTCATTCGTTCTGACCATTAGCACTGATGACTTATCAGTGTGCACGCTGGAGCATACAAACCCGCATAATACGGGCAGGGCAAACATTGTATCTGGCAGGACACACGGATACGAGTTCTCATCATTCAACGATTTCAAAGTGGAAAGGGAAGAAACCATAATTGTCCCGCCGTCGCCCTTGAATTATGATTATGAATTCAGCGTAATATGCGAGAACCTGGCAGGGCTCAGAACCACTAAGAACTTCACTTTCCAGGCGAGGTTCGAGCAATTGCTCAACATAAGGTTCTTATCCCCAAGCGCAATTACGAATAAAGCTGAAATAGACGTAAATGTAAGCGTGTCCCAAGAAGATAATTGCTGGTACTCAATAGGGAACCCTAATGATATTTCGAGGAGGCTTAACCCAACAACAGAATTCGACAATGGCAGGAGGATTTATACTGCTAAGACAAGCATAAGCCAAGGAATCCACACAATATATGTTACGTGTGACCGGTTCACGGGCTCAGTAGAAACAGATGTTCATGTTGACAGGACGCCTCCAACCACGAATGTTTCCATGCACGAATACACTTGCTCTTATAACTCTGTTAACTTCACAATACGGAGCAAAGACGATGAGAACGGCACAGGCCTTGACATGATATACTACAATGTCACTTACCATGAAGACCCTTCCCTGTTCAGCATACTGCGAAGCTTAAGCCCTGGCGACGGGGTAAGGCAAGTCACAGTGAATCTCCCGCTTAACGAAAGCGCTGACGGAACCATAGTCCGGGTTTGGGCCTGGGCAAGGGATAATGCTGGCAACCTTGAAGGCCAAGGCGCTTATAGGGCGATAAGGCTTTCCAACAGCTCAAGAGTGGAATGCGACTTCATCCCGCCAACAGCAAGGATTAATAGTACTTATAACAATGAGACAAAGGAATGGACGGTTATAGTTGATTGTGAAGATGATGAAAGCGGGTGCAGGGGAACATTTGATTACAGCATCCATTTCAGTGAAGATGAGAATTGCTCGTATGATAAGACTAAGAACTTACGAGACCCTATCTATGTAACTCAATCATCCGAATTATGCGTAATTGTCTATGACAGGAACAACAACAATGATACGAAGCGTCTTACACTCATAGTGGATTACCCCTTGGATTGCTTTGACGAAGACGGAAACCAAACAAAATGCGGCGGGGATTGCCCGCCATGCGGGGAAGGCGATGAATGCGTAGTTGACAGTGATTGTGAAACTAATTATTGCCTTGACGGCGTCTGCGCAGTCGCGTCGTGCGAGGACGGAATCAAGAACGGCTTGGAGACAGGCGTTGATTGTGGCGGGCCGCATTGCCCTGCTTGCCCTGTGGACGCGGAGTGCAAAACTGATAGTGACTGCTTGTCAGGTAACTGTGTGAATGGGGTGTGCTTGGAAGCGAGCTGTACTAATAATAAGAAGGATGGCTTGGAAACAGATGTTGACTGCGGCGGCCCTGTTTGCGATGCTTGTGAAAGGGGTAAGAAGTGCGTTGTGGATAGTGACTGCGAGACTAATTACTGTTCTAACGGCAAATGCGAGTTGCACCCTGACCAGGATACGGATGGGGATGGGTTGCCTGATTGGTGGGAAGAAGAATATTTTGGGTGCACCACGTGTGCGGACCCGGACGGGGACGAGAATGATGATGGCAAGACAAACATGGAACATTACCTGGCTGGCACGGACCCAACTGCGCCTCCTCATACCCCTGACCCTGATGATTATGATTATTATCCTAGGAAAAAAAGCGTTTTAGGCTTAATCCTCATAATACTAGGCATAGTTTTGTTGTTGTTAGGCGTAGTCTTAGTGGCCCAGAGGCATATACCTGCGCTTAATGCTTTCTTTGAAGGCCTATTGCCTGATTATACCACGAGTAATTCTTCATCAGGGTTCCAGAGCCCTATGTCTTCGCAGCCAAAGGCTGATTTGCAGGAGGGCTCACCAATGCCTAAGCCTATTACGCCTGGCCCGGTTGAGTCCCAGAAGGAAAGGGTGCGCAGGGAAGCGCTGAGGAGAAAGGTGCGTACTGACAGGGATTCTTCAAGGCGCAGCATAATAAGCTCTTTCGAGGATGACAATCCTTTTGCAACCGAAGAAAAGCCTAAGGAAAAGAGCAAGGCAGTGCCTGGTCGAGGGGAAGGTGCTTTGCACGGGCAAAAGCCCAAGGCAGTTGTTAGCACGGATAAAAGAATGGTTAAGGATAAGCCACGGGAAAAGCCTAAGCCAGTCGTGGACAAGGCTCCTGTAAAACAAACCCTTGCTGAGGAGAAGCCTGATGGCAAGCCAGGGCAACATGATGACGATGTCTTCGAAAAGCTTAAGAAGCTTAATGCTAAAAAGAATTCTAAGCAGAAAAAAGGCTGAGTTTTATGAAGAAAGGAGAAGTTCAACAAGTGTTCATATACTTAATGGTTATAGTGGTTGCTGGCGCGGTGTTATTGTTAGGCTATAGTGCTGTGAACAGCATAATTGTTAAGGGTTGTGACGTGGAGAAAAGCGGCTTTTTAAGCCAGCTGAAGAGGGATTTTACGAGGAATGAGCGTCCTGGGAGTTCTTCATTGGTTGAGATAATGGTTCCTTGCAGTTACGACCAGGTTTGCTTTGTCGACTCAGGAGCAAGTGTTAGTGATGCTCGTGACCAGGTCATACAGGATAATATTCAAGCAGGGACAGGGATAAACATTTTCCTTGTTGAAAGAGGTTTCACAGAGCCTTTTGCTTCAATAGCAGATTTAACTGTCACGGATAAGGTTCTTTGTGTTAATGCGTCTGCAGGGCATTTCAGGTTCTGGCTTACAGGCATAGGCAGAGGCGCCGTCCAAGTAGACAGGGAATAAGATAATAATAAAATGAAGGGCAATAAAGGTCAGGTAGAGATAAGCTTTAACTGGATATTCGTCTTAGTAGCCGGTGGCTTGCTACTCATGTTTTTCATAATGTTCATAGTTAACCAGCAGGATGCCTCTGAAGAGGAGTTAGGGAGAAAAGTAATTACGAGGCTTGATACCATATTCACTATTATACAGCAGACTCCTGACTCAGTTCAAAGCTTTGAAAGGATAAACACTGAGTTAATATTTTCTTGTGAGGAAGGCGTTCAGAGCTATAGGGCTAGGCGTTCTTCAGCCGCGATTTTTATTGATGACCGAATAGTGTTTTCTCCGAATGAAATAGGTGTTTCCAGTCTTATTGCCTGGACCAAGAGCTTCAGGGGGCCGTATCCTGTTACCCCTGTGCTTTATCTTTCCGATGAAAAAACCCAATACGTATTCGTGAACGAAAATAATTTAGTGGCAGGGTTATTTAATCAGATGCCCGCCCAATTCTCAAAGATACTCGTACAAGAACACGCGGTAATACGTGATGATGATTATCGGAGATACATAATAATTACAAGTCGAAATTCTCCAGAAGTAGATACTAGCAAGATAATGAATAAGTACGACGTTGTAAGTATAACTGCTAGTGGCTCCCCGCTCAGAGGACAAGTTTTTAACATTAATTTCGTAACGGAAGAAATGCTTTGGGGAGCAATAATAACCGGTGACCCTGAATTATTCAAGTGCGCCAGGGACAGATTACTCGCAAGGTATCGTAATGCTAACAAAGTACAAATAAAGAGAGTTGAGCTAATAAGAACAGAATATGAAGATAACAACTGGTTGCGAAAAGAAGACTGCAAGATAGTATACGACGTTGACGGGTACGCCGAAAAATACCTTAACTCAATATCAGGAAACCTAACAAACTTCGACAACAACTACAACAATATAGCAGACACCATCCTAGAAATACAATCTTTAAGCACTCAAACGGAGAGGCCTAGATGCGCAAAACTATACTAAAAAAAGCACAGATACAAATGGGCGAAACCATCGCCGTACTAGTAATCATAGTCATCCTAATAGTTCTCGGCCTAGTATTCTACTTCACGTTTACCGGTGGAGACGTCGAGGAAGAAAGAGCAAAAGTTGAAGACTTAGACTCTATTTCAAAAACAATATTCGTCTCCAGGATGGTAGAGCTTAGGTGCTCCGGTGCGGGAGAAGTTTCCTACGCCTGCGTAGACAAATACCGGGCACAAGCATTCCACATAGTAGTACAAGGAGACGTGGAAGCAAGGGCATTATACCGCTCACTCATAGGCTACGCCAATATAACCCTGAACATGCAGTACTCAGAACAAGAAAACATAACGATTTACAGCTACGAACCCGGAAAAATATCCTCTGCGAGTATTGCACGCATGCCCGTCCTAGTATCAGACCCTGTAACCGAAAAAAACCATTTTGCATTCCTAGAGGTGACTGTCTTCTCATGGGAAAAGCCCAGGTAGAAATGGTGGGATTGCTCGTAATTGTAATACTTGTAGTGTTAGTCCTTTTCCTAGTATTATCATTCTCTTTAAGAGACCCAGAAACAACGCATATTACAAAGAAAGAATTCGTTGATAATCTAATGATAAACGGCTTCACACTAGTAATACTAGAGACTGATAGCAACTGCAGCGATTATAAATTCAAGGAATTGCTAGAGGACTGCGCCACCAAAAAAATCATATCCTGCGAGCATAACGAAGAAAGAATTAATTCTTGTGACTTTGCAAGGCAAGGACTTGAAACCCTGCTCTACAGGTCTTTGGAATCCCAGGGCATGGATTATACCTTAAACGCAACTTACGATAAAAATGAATTAGTCCGCGTAGGAAGAACTAGCTGTACCGGAGGCACCATTACAAGAGGTACGAGTGACAAAGCATCTTACGTCGTCAGAAGCACTTTCATTCCACTCCACCTAAACCTGGAC
>PWWA01000006.1 GCA_003562145.1 Candidatus Woesearchaeota archaeon
ATATTTTAAACGAGGAAAACAAGACTGCCAGCCTCACAATAAACTCCAACAACCCAAAAAAAGTCTTAGCTACCGCTAGGAAGATGGGCTTGAAAACCCCTAGTGAACTTGAAGCAAAGCTAGGACAGAAAAAATGAAAGTAGCAAGACATTGAAAACAGAATTTTTTTCTGAATGCAGGCATTAATCCGAAATCCTTATTAATGCGTAGTCCTAACAAAATTTTCTATGGGTAACAAGACAAAGATTATAGCCACGATTGGCCCCGCGTGCATGTCCCATAGTATCCTGAGGCAAATGGCTCGATCAGGAATGAATATTGCGAGGATAAACACTGCGCACGGGGACTTTGAGCAATACGACGAGATAATTCGGCTTACCAGAAACATAAAGAATATTCCTGTAATGGTTGACATTAAAGGACCAGAAATACGCGTAAGGCTAAACGAAGAATTAATTGTAAAACGGGGAAAAGAATACGAATTCTTCTATAAGGACAAAAGACCTTGCTTTAGCTACGATTTTTCAAAAGAAATAAAAGTCGGAGAACACGTGTTTTTTGATAATGGACAAATAAAATCAAGGGTGAAAAAGAAAGGCAAGAAATCAGTCATACTTGTTTTCTCAAAGAACAACACCATTATGCCAAATAAGGGCGTGAATATACCTGGAAAAAAGCTGAACATTCCTTCGCTTTCAAAAAAAGATGTTAAGGCGGTGAAGTACTCGGTAAAAAAAGGCATTGAATTCATAGCTTTATCCTTCACCAGAAATAAGGAAGACGTAAAAAACCTCAAACGCCTGATTAAGAATTCTGAGATAAAGATTATTTCGAAAATAGAGAACTTGGAAGGCATAAAAAACATTGATGAAATAATAGATGCCAGCGAAGGCGTAATGATAGCCAGGGGAGACTTAGGTGTGGAGATCCCCCAAGAAAGAATCCCGGGGATTCAGAAAAAGATAATTAGGAAATGCAGGGAGAAAGCCAAGATGAGCATAGTGGCGACGCAGATGCTTGAAAGCATGACTTTCAAGCCGGTTCCTACAAGGGCAGAGGTTAGCGACGTCGCAAACGCAATCCTGGATGGAGCTAATGCTGTAATGCTATCAGGTGAGACTGCTTCAGGAAAATACCCTGTTAAAGCCGTAAAAGTTATGAGGAAGATTGTGAGGGAAGCAGAGAAAATCACAATCATATAATTGTTAGGCGAAAATAATAAAAATGATTCTGTACACCCATGTAAAGCTATGCGCCTGAAAACAGTTTTCGACATGGACAACACGCTTATACCCAACGAGTATTACGCGAATGCCAAAGATGAATTCTCAGAGTTGATTGAAAGAAAGCTGGGGTTTCCCAGGCAAAAAATTATTGATATGCACACAGAGATAGACAGGGAAAACCTTAAGAAAAACGGTTTTCATGAAGAGAGATTTGCTTCATCAATGGTTCAAGTGTATGAAACGCTATGTTCCAACTTAGGCATATTGGCAGATGATTGTGTAAAGAAGGAATCTTATGAACTTGGAATGAGTGTATTCGATGAAGAAGCTTGGCGGAGAAATGATTTGTTGCCTGGTGTGGAGGAAACACTTGAATTCCTGCTTGCGAAAGGCTACAGCATTTACTTGTTAAGCGAAGGAGCTGTGAAAAAGCAAAAAAGGAAAATAGAAGTGACTTCCCTCAATAAATGGTTTAACGAAGATAACAAGAATTATTTGTGCGTTAATGAGAAAAAGCCGGTGCATCTGCTTGCGCTGATAAATGATGAAAAGAGCAATTCTTGTTACGTTGGGGACAAGATAACAAGGGATGTAAGCCTGGCATTAAACGCAGGGGTAAAGCCAATATATATCCCTAGAGAAAATGCTAAGGACTCGGCGTTCTTCGGGGAACCTTCAGAGGACGTTTTAGATACAGAAAAGGTGGTGAAGCTAAAGAGCATAATAGACTTAAAGATTGATTATTACAAGATTTTTTCAAGCTAAAAATATTCGCTTAGGCCTTTCTGGGCCTGCAGCTTCTTCGCGTCTTCAAGCTTTTTCAAAGTATTGTTAACGCGTTCCTCTGAGAACTCATGCCTCTCGACAAGCAAGTCTTTTATCTTATCTTCATCTATCTGGCCAAAGGAAATTTTGTATTTATCCGTAACAGGCATTTTTTTTATTAATTCAAATATTTTTTTCCATTCAAAATCGTAGTGTTCTTTCCATTTGGCTTCCTCAAATACTGCTTCAAAATCGTGTTTATGCTTCTTTACGAGCTTCAACGCTTTCTTCGGCCCTATGCCTTTTACACCGCCATAATTATAATCTGTTCCTACAAGGATTGCCAGGACTATTAATTGATCCTGCGTTATTCCTATCCCATCAAGACTTTCCCTTAGATTTATTAGTTCGGGATTAACGTTTTTGTAGCCGAAAGAGCCAGGCATCTTCCTCCTCCCTGTTATTGAAAGATTCCTTACCAGTCTAGGTGTTCCGGAGAGCAAAGAATCCGCGTCCTGACTCACAACTGCGTAAGCATCCCCTCTCTTAACCATGTAAGCTGCCTGGGCTTCTCCTTCGCTCGGCGCTTCTACGAAAGGAATACCCATTGCTCCGAGAAGTTCTCTAGATTCATTTATCATTTCGTTAGTAAGAAAAGTTGTTCGGGCAGCAAATTTCTTCATATTCTCTACGTCTTCTTTTTGCTTTGCTTCCTCATAAAGCTTCTGCGCCTCAAGCTTCAAAGATTTCCTCCGCTCCCTTTCCTTTTTCTTCAGCTCCGGAGGCTCCCCGTCAAAGACAAAAACGAATTTTATTCCTTTCTCCAATAAGTTCGTGAACCTGGAGAATACTCCTTGCAAGTGGCTCGTAATCCTTCCACTTGAGTCCATTAACGGGCTGCCATCAGGGCCCCGGATAGTGGTTAAGAACATGTACAAGGTGTTGAACGCATCCACGGCTAATACTTTCCCGGCTAGTTCTTCAGTTTTCAATTCTTTTGCTTTCAATAAATCCTGTAACGGGACACCCATAGACTCCTGTGGAGTAAAGCTCTTTTAATATGTTTTACTATTATTAGAAGAATTCCCTGTAAACCACGCTGCAAGCTAATAAGAAAACAATTGTTGCAAGGCCTGCTTTAAGCCACTTCGACTTTGTCTTTAAGGATACTTTGCTTCCATAATACGCGCCCGCAACATCAGTTATCCCTATGATTAAAGCAGTAATCCATATTATGTCTCCTCTGAAAATGTAAAGTGTGAGTGCTGCGAAAGAAGTTATCATGCTCGTGTAAAGCGACGTGGCGATTGCGTGGTGCATCTCTACGTGCATAGCCCTAAGGATTGGCGGAAAAAGGGTTCCTCCGCTTCCTCCTCTCATGCCTATGATTAGGTTGCTTAGGAACGCGCCGGAGAAATACTTTGCGGGCGTGGGCATTACTTTGTTGTATATTTTGGTGCTTAACTGGTTTAAGTACAAGCCTGGTATTGTGAGTAGAGCTGCTAAGAAGAATGTTATTGCGAGGAATGCGCTCGACACGAACCCTACAAGGAAAGTTGCTATTACTATTCCTGTTACGCCTCCGGGTATGAAGTATTTGCTTATTTTCCACTCAATGTTCTTTCTTTGCACGTATGCTCCTGTGCCAGAGGAGAATGGTATTGCAAACATATTCGTAGCAAAGGCGTTAATAAGAGGCATACCTGTCATGGCGAGCAAAGGAATCCTGATCGAGCCCCCTCCTATCCCGAACAATCCGCTTAGGAACCCTGTTGAAAGCCCTATCGCTATGTATGCTAATATTAAGATTGTTAAGTCCACTATTACAATTCTCTGAGTTGGTTTAAATAAATTCCTTTTTTTGATCAAAAAGTATTAATATGTGATTGAATAAGGCAAGAATAATGGATTCCAGTAAATTCTTTAGTTTCTCTAAAGAAAAAGCATTGATAAGTGTTTTACTGCCTTTGTTCTGGCTGTTGCTTCCGGTAATAATCCAATTTTTCAGGGATTTGTTTAGGCCTGAAGATATTCCCCCATTGTTTGTTCCTTTAGGAGTCGAACAGTCAGCCTCTCTCATAACAATAATCGGAGGTTATTTTTTATTCAGTCTTTTTAGCTATCCTTTGGCATGCATGCTTGTCCATCTTTACGAGGAAAAAAAGAAAAAAGGCTCTTCGAAAGTGCTTAACACAAAGAACATTTTTTTGCTTGTTTTATTCGCAATTATCTTCAACCCGTTTACCTTGACTTTAATTTTGATACTTCTTTCCTTCCTTTTATTTTTCATTTTCCCTCCGGGAGATCCTTGTGCCGTTCTAATCGTGGACGTAATTGAGGGGTCGCCTGCAGATATAGCCGGATTGCAAGGAGGTGAAAAGTTAGTTTCATTAAATGGTATTGATTTTGGTGGCGACCTGGAAGCAATCCTGAAGTATCTGCTGGATTATTCTGTTGGGGATGTCATCGTTCTGGAAACCGAGAGTGGCGTTTATGAGGTAACTGTAGGCGAGCATCCGGAAGGAGGCTATGGATTTATAGGATTTATATTGAACGTTGCTTATTGCAAGTAGCTCATTTTGGAAAAGTATTAATAATGCTTTTTATATTCCTATATATATGGACTTGCTTTTAACAATCCTGATGGTTGTAGGTGTTCTCGTTGTCTTGCTTATAGGGTATTATATCGGGTTAAAGGCTGGTAAGTTTAAGGCGTGGGTTGAGTACAAGGAAAGGATTAAGATTGAAAGGGAGGACGCGGTGAAGAAGAGCCGTTCAGTGTTGTCTGGGCAGTTCTCTGAGCAGTTAGCGCCTTACCTCCCAAATTTCAATTTTAGTCCCTCGGAAGTTCGCTTTATAGGTAAGCCTATTGACTTCGTTGTCTTTAAAGGAATGGATGAAAAAGAAATACAAGAAATTGTCTTTGTTGAAGTTAAGACTGGTAAGTCTTCTTTATCACCTATTGAAAGGTCTTTGAAGAAGGCTGTTGAGGAAAAAAAAGTTATGTGGGAAGAATACAGGTTTAACGGCTAATTATAAAATGGGCTGTTTCCAAAAATTTTTTCTTTTATGACGATGTTTTTATATGCTGCTTTATCTCCATTTAAGTATAGTATCCCTGCGTTCCCATCTTCTGCCTGCCCTGTATTGTAGTGCAGTTCTGTCAACAAAACATTTTCCGGGATGTCTACGTTATAATATGTATGTGCGAAATGCGTCGCTGATGTTGGGTTGGAAGATATTGTTTTTGTCACACCATATTTTTCTGTAAAGTTCCTTATGATTTCATCGCCGTTGTTCACATATACTGCTTTTATGTCTTCCTTTCCCAGGATGTCTTTTATTTCTTCATAAGTTATAGTTTGTTCTATTTCGAGCCCTGGTTCTGTGAACGCGTCTACGATTTCTTCAACGATTTCTCTTAATGTAAGTATTTCACCGTCTTGTGTTTCGTATACTATTTCTTGGTCTATCGCGTATTCAGGGTGGTAGAATTCCCTTGGGTTGGGAGATATTATTGTTGTGGTTTCAGGGTTCTTTATTTGTTCCGCCAGGGTTTCTAAGTTACTTATGCCGTATATTTTTCGCGCCACATTTTTATCTTTGAATATTTTTGCTTTTTGTTCTTCGCTTACTCTTTTTAGTATTTTATCCGCATTCCCTCTTTTCTTTCTCGCCTCTTTTTTATTGTATAGGTATAGGCCTGTCTCTTTTTGTGTGCTTAGGATGAATTGGCTCTGGAAAGGGTTAGTGGTTCCAGGCAGTATTAGTATTTCGTGCCCGTTGCTCTTTATATACGGGTTTTTCACTGCATCAATAATATTTTTATGTGTTGTTCTCGCTTTTCCGAGGGCTGCGTAGTAGTCGAAGAAAGATTCTTCGCAAGGTATTGTTATTACTGGCACCGCTGTTTTCGCAGCAGTTTTTATTGCGTAAGTTGTTGTTTCCTGGTTGTTGCTTATCCCGTTTAGCACTATGGCACTTACTTCTTCTTCTTTCATTCTCAGCAGTATTTTTTCGTAGAAGTCTTTGCGTTCATAAACGTTTGATATTACGCCGTATTTTGATTCCTGCATGTAAAAAACCGGTTTGTTGTTAGTGTCTTCATCTATTACGGAGAAATATTTAAAGCTTTTGTTTTTGTAACCACTTAAAAGTGCTTATATTTCTTGTATTATCATTCCTTTGTACTCAGTCTTTAGCTTTTCCTTGGTCTTCTTTGCGATTTCACCGTCAGTTATGAAAAGTACGGGAAGCCTCTTGTTCTGCCCTTTCAGGTACGCAGTACTTAGGTCTCCGTCACCGCACTTTTTCTTCTTCTTCGCTTTGCAGAAATACTCTGCCGCGCCGACAGGTGTGTTTATTTCTACTATGAATTCGTATTCGGAGCTTTTCCGTACAACGTTTGAGTCCTTAATCCTTATTTTTCTTTCTTCAAAGAAGTTCTTTAGTTTCTCTGAGAAGGGGTCCGTTGCTTCTGCTAGTATGTCAGGTGCAGGTATGGTTTCCTGGCTGTGCTTCGCAGGCTCTTTTATTGCCTCTTTTACAGCTTTTTCCACTTCTTTTTTAGGAGTCGCTTCTTCGCTTGAAGGCAATGCTTCGTGTTCTTCAGCCTCTTTTCTGCGCACGGGTTTTTCTCCTAGGAAGAATTCTCTTATCATCTTTAGGGCTTCTTCATCTGAGAGCAAGTACCACTTCCAGAAGATTTCTTCTCCGTCCCTAGTATCCACGTTTACAGGCTTGGAGAAGTCTTTTATCATCCTAAGAGAAACCCTGGTTAAAGGCTCCTGTGTCTTGTCACGAACCACTTTTTTTTCTTTCAGCAATTCGTATGTCCTTCTGTCTTTCTCGTTGAGGTATTGACTTAATTCCTGTAATTTGTGCTCCTGGCCGGATACGTAGTAGAATGGGCTTCCTCCTTTCTTAACATTAGTAATCCTTATTTGATTGTATTGGGCGAGTTCCGATAGAGCAGCACCTATTGTTATGCTGTCCCCTTTACCCAAGTATTTTCTTATATCCATTGGTATTAGGGGCCCGTGCTGCTTTAAGGCGTTCAGCAAGTCTTCTTTGCTTATGAGGTCCATAATAAGAATCGTTCTTATCGCTAGTTTATAATTTTTTGGTTAAAGAATTGGTTCATGGCCGTACCCATTTGACTTCCCAGTAAGTTACGTCTGCCTCGTCGTCCACTACTGCGAGCATTAATCTTTTCTTCGTGGAGTGAGCCACCCTGTTCTTCGCTGCGAACTCATACCAGGTCAGTGTTGATCCTTCGTGTACGGGGTAGACTACCCATCGTGCATGGTCATCCCCGGGCTTTATTCCCCTATCGTAAATCCTGAAGTCTGCGCCGAATTTCAGGGCTGTCTTTATAATATAGCCTCTGTTCCTTATGTCTTTGAAGACCATGTAGCGAACCCAGAAATTGGGTTCTGCTTTCTTGGCTTTCTTCATAAATTCATCAAAGGTTAGTTGCTTGTTTTTCTTGTCGTAGACTTCCAAGCGGTTTTTTTCCATTAAGTAGAGTGCTTCGTGAAGGCTTAATTGGAGCATTCCTTCTTCTAGGACTGCCCCGTATCTCGATTGGTCGTATAGCTCTCTGGCTTCATTTGTGTTTTCTGTTATTACTCTCTCATTAGCGAATATGGACTTAATTTTCTTTTTCTTGGCCTTAGGTTCCTTTTCCTCTTCTATTGCTGGGAGGAGCTCTTCTTTGGCTTTCTTTTTCTTTGCCGTTTTCTTTTTTGCTGGTGGCATTTTGTGGGTGTTGTTTTGTTTTTATTTAAAGCTTAGCGTTTTTTTATAGCAAAAGCAGTATTAGCAAGTATCCTGCTATGCAACCTGTGGATATGAATGGCATGGCGGGGTAGAATTTGTCTTTCTTTGCAGTGTAGAATAATATGAATAATGATATTGCTGTTGTTAGGGTTATTACTAGTGCGTAGCTGAACGCGGCTGTGGCTGTAAGTCCTTG
>PWWA01000092.1 GCA_003562145.1 Candidatus Woesearchaeota archaeon
AAGGGAATCAAGCGGGTTTATTCGTGGGAAGAAGCGGTTAAGGCTATTTTATCATAATTTTTATATGTCTTGCAATAATACTTGTATTTGTGGACTTGGATAAGGCGGGGAGAAAGCTTGGTTTGCTGGAAAAACGGGTTTGTGACTTGAGGGAGCGCTACGCGCCGCGCCATGGAAGCTCTTTTTATCATTTAACCGGCAACTTGTTGTTTTCTTTGTCTGGAACAATCAATTTTTTGCTTAAGATGCCTCGGTGCGAGCATAAAGGATTTGAGCGTGGGCTTATAAGGGATTATGCTTCTTTGTACAGGTACGTTTCTTGGTTGGAAGAAGATAAGGATTTTAGGGATGCTGAGATGGGTTCGATGCATGGCTACTTGGGGGAGAGGGGTTTTAGTGAAGATGCTGTCTTGGCGTTGCAGGGCAAGCCTTGTGATTACGTGTATAGAGCCCTAAAAACACTGCTTCAGTGTACTAAATATGGCTTCTAGTTTAGAAAAGTATATAAAGGCATTTGGCGGGTTGTCCTAGCATATGGTACTAGAATCCCTGATGACACCGGCAAAGGCTGAGCAGAGGCGCTACTTAATGCTATGCTTCGGCTTCCTTGTAAGCATAGTAGCTGGACTAATTACTTACGCCATTTTTATCGGTACAAACCTAGAGGCATATGCTACAATAGCCATAGTCTTCTTTACAGCACTCGCATGCGTCCCACTAATGTACAACATTATTAAGTACGAGGAAGAAAAAGACTTGCAGGACTTGAAAGAAACCTTGCTGCTAAAAGAGCACGGCAAGGCCTTAGCATCTTTCATGTACTTATTTGTAGGCATCACGGTTGGGCTGACACTTCTTTTCGTGGTCCTGCCATGGGAAACCACAAGCACTTTTTTTTCCTCTCAGCTAGACACCCTTTCCATTATAAGGAGCGGCTCCAATACTACAGGCATGGTTACCGCTGAGCAAGTCGAGCTGTTCGGAAAGATTTTTTTTAACAACGTAATGGTACTCGTCGTCGCAGTCTTGTTTTCTTTTATCTACGGGGCTGGCGCAATCTTTGTCTTGACGTGGAACGCAAGCGTTATCGCGAGCGCCATCGGCAGCTTTATCAGGAGCAACCTTGCATTGTATTCTGACCTTGTCGGCCTGCAGGCCGTCGCAAAGTACTTCCATATTATCAGCATTGGCCTACTGAAGTATTCCCTTCACGGGATACCTGAAATATTAGCGTATTTCACTGCAGCCCTAGCCGGAGGAATCATAAGCGTAGCAGTGATCAGGCATGACTTTGGGACTGCTAAGTTCGAGCACATCATACTGGATAGCGCGGACTTATTGCTGATCAGCCTTGGCTTATTATTCGTGGCAGGTATCTTAGAAGTCTGGGTTACCCCTATTTTCTTCCCGTTTTAGAGTATTTTTAGCTTGCCAGGCCTTATCTCGTAGATTTCCCCTTCGTTGACCAGGTTTTGTATGTGTTTTTCCGCTTTTTTCACGCCTGATTTTTTTATTATTGCTTCTGTGTCTGCACCGTCTCCTTTGTCGAGCTGCTTTATTGCTTCCAGGATTTTTAGTGGCTCATTATCCATGTATTCCTCCTGTACTGGCGCTTGCTGCGTTTCTTTTGGCTTTTCATCAATTGCTTTTTTTATGGGTATTTCGTATTTGCTTATGCTCAGCTCTTTTTTTCTGTGCTCTATCCATTTGTTGTTCGCTATTTTTCTTATTATATCTGGCACGAGGTATCTTTCGTTGTTGTATTCCCTTGGGCGGGCTATTAGGAGTATTATGTCTCCTATGCTTAGGTTGTCTGCTTTTTCGGGTTCTGAGAAGAGGCGTATGTTTATTTTGCTGGTTCCGTCGTCAATGGTTATGGTGTTGGTTTCCTTGGAGATTATGGTTGCGAGGATGTTTACACGGCTTATTTTCTTGTCGTGTATTTCTATGTAATTGGGCTCCCAGCCTGGCTTTTGGATGTAGTTCCCTTCCAGGATTTGTTTTATGGTGCATTTGATGGCGGTTTGTCTTTTTATGTCTGGCATGTTTTATGGTATTGCTGCGTGGTTTATATGTGTTTTTTTCAACACACAATTATCTTCCATATGGCTAATAATTGTTCTAAAAAAAAAAGAAAAAATGAAGCAGGATTACTTCCTGCCCCTAGCCATCTTAGCCCTGGAAACATCTCCGTGCTTATCAACGAAGTACAAATAACCAGATTCCTTCCTAACGCCTACTTTCGCCACTTTCTCCGGCTTGCCCTTCTTTCCTTTCCTGCTGCCACCCCTGGCCATCTTAGCCCGGGAAATATCTCCTTGCTTGTCGACAAAGTAAAGATACCCGTCCGCTTTCCTAACTCCTGCTTTTGCTACTTTCTGAGCCATTTTTCGTTTACACCCCCCTCAATAGTGTTCTTCCTCTAACGCTGAACTAATAAGTATATAAATGTTTTGATTTTATCGAGGAGAAACGCAAAGTTTCTGGTCAGAGCCACAAAAAATATTTATAGAAACCAAGAAAAACAACCAAATAAATGCTGCTACTAAAAATAATGGGCCTAATGGACATACTAGCAGGAATAACCCTGATATTATACCACTACGAGCTAATACCACTCCGAATCCTAATCGCATTCCTATTATACTTACTCATAAAATCCATAGTGTTCATAGGAGACCTCGCAAGCGCAATAGAACTAGGCATAAGCATATACTTCATAATCATAATATTCTTCCCAATAACAATATTCACCTTTATCGCAACAATATACTTATTCCAAAAAGGAATAACATCCTTCTTCTCATAAAAACCTAAACATCCTTCTTAACATACATCCTAAGAACAAAAACCACTAACCCAGCAAGAAGCAAAGCCAAAACATAAGAAACCCAGCTAAAAAGCAAAAGCAACAACAAGAAAAACAAAGAGAAAAAAAACGTGAAAAGCCAGAACCACACAGACTTCATAAAAATATTCGCGCCATTACTATAAGGCAAAGGCAACGAAGAGAAAAACAATATTAACGCAGAAACATAAATACCAGCCCTAAAAAACTCTGATTCAGTCAACAAGAACAAAGGCTGCAAAACCAACAGCGAAAACAAAACCAAAGCAAGAGGCCCTGCAACACCGACAAGGAACAAGTCCTTCATCCCAATCGCCTGCCTGAACTTCCCAAGCCTAAGCCTAGGAATAACCTCCAAATGAAAAGTCCCAAGATAAATAAGCGGAACCAAAAAATAAGGATGAAACAAAGCCATCGTATAAAAAGAAACAAATAAAGCAATAAAAGGCCCGAAACGCCAAATAGAAAAAGTCGCATTGCACCCCAAGAACAACGACATTGTCTTCTGGCCAACCAAGAAAATAGAATAAAGCAACGCGAAAAAGAAAAGGGTAACAACAAAGCCACCCACCTCACCATAACTAATATACCCAGCCAAGCCCAGGAACAGGAAAGATATGCCCGCAGAAACCGCCACGGTCAGCACGAACAAACCTAGCTCTTTCCCAGTATAATTGAATGAGTTCCTAAAAGCATATCCAAGCTTCGAAGTCGGGTTCACAAAACATAAAATCAGCGTTGTTATATAAAAAATTAGTGTTTTAAGCCTTAAGATAAGTTAGAAGCAATCAATGAATCTATATCTTTCACCAAGCCATCAGAATGCCCCGCGCCTATAACAACTAAGAGCCTTTCATCAGGATTATTCCTCAGCATCAAGAATATCCGCTTAGCCATTACCTTGTTCCTGTCATCAACCAGCACCTTGTAAAGCCCCGGATACCTTTTTCTCATCTCGCCAAGCACTTTTTTTATGACCTCATCTTCAGGTATCTTAGTAAGGTCCATTCTTAGCCCGCTCTTCCTGGAAAACGGGGACAATAACAAGTCCAATACATGCCTTGCTTTCTCCCTAAAGCTTACATTCTTGCTCATATTCCTCAAAGTTATTGTTACGTCCTGGTCTATGAGTGCAAGCTTTAACTTGTTTTTCTTTGCAAGCTCTGCTCCCAGAAGCATTTCACTCCCAGGCACGATACCGGATAAATTACCTATCTTCTTCTGTACAATCCTTCCAATAACTGAGAAAACATAGCCGGTTATGCCTATCCTCGAGGCCATCAACGGATTAATACTCGATTTTTTCTTTGATAGCAATCCTTCAAGCCTCGCCCTGTCTAGCTCCAGGCAAATAATAGTTGGCTTGAAATCCGCAAAAGCATTTTTTATCCGCTCATGGGATTGCCTTGACACGTGGCTTGTGCCAACAATCCTTATCCTTGCCTTGTAATCCATTCTTGTAGTACTTGAACTTTAATTAAATAGGTTTTGGAATTATTTCTCTGGCTTTTTAGCGTAGAAGTTTAGCTTTGCCTCGAGTTCGCCGCCACTATGCATATACCTGATAAGGCACACATTGGACTTGTTTTCCGAGAAAGACGTTCTTACATATTTTATTATGCTGTCCTTGTATTCCTTGATAAGGGTTGCCATCTCCAAGTATTCCTTGTACGCAGTCCGGGGAAGCTTGCCCTTATAGTTTTTCAGCAACGGCTCAATTTTTTCCTGCAGCGCATCATTGTCTTCAGGCTTGCCTTTTTTCAGTGTTTTCTCCTCTATTGGCTTGTACGCCTTGCTTTCCAATACCAGGTCTTTATAGAATGAAAACCTGTTATCGTACTGGTCTACTATAGTTTCTGAAATATGTATGGATTCGTCGCTGAATATATCATCAATCGTTTGTTCTGCCATAATCTCACAGGATTACGCTTTTACTTTTATGGCTTTCCACGCCAAGTCAAATAATTGGGATAACGCATTTGCAAAGAAATCTGTGTTAACCCAAATACCCACGTCGTACCCCTCGTGAACATCTGCATCGTGCGCCATCATGAATAAAATCGATGAATTGTCCGAGATGCAAAACCTTGCCTTTAAGTCCACGCTTCTTATCTCAGCTATTTTTCTAAGCTCTTTTATGGCATCTGTCTCCTTTGTAATCGGGGCAGCGATTCTTATCGTAACTCCTCTTTCCTTGGCTTTCCTTAAGTTCCTTATAAAAAAGTCTGCTTTCCTCTTAAGGCCTTCCTCTGTCGTTACAATTACCAGGCTTTTCTCTGATTCTTTTATCATCATGTTTAAGTGATCGTACAAGTTGCTTCTTCCCTTTACGCTCCCAGATAATTCAGTGGGGTCTAATAGCTCTACACCGTGCGTGTGCAATGCAGTTAAGTCGCTTAGGATATCCGTGTTTTTTATCTCGTCAATCATCTTCATGCTTGTCTCAGCTTCCGTCTTTATGTTTTTCTTGACTCTTTCTATTACTTCTTGGGGTGGTACAGCGATGTATTTGATTGGCTTTCCAAGCTTCATTATGACGAAACCTTTTTTTTCTAATGATTCGAGGACGTCATAAGACCTGCTCCTCGGAACATTTGCAATATCTGAAAGCTCTCCTGCAGTGCTAACGCCCCTGCTTAGAAGTGCGGTCCAGATCTTTGCTTCATAGCTGTTGATGCCGAAATCCTTGAGCTTATTTAAAAAGTCTTTTTGCACGATCATATTTTGTTTCACCTGTCTGGATTATAGCGATTTTTACTTGACTTGTTACAATCTAGGGGTGAGTAATACAAACCAATTTATAAAGTTTGTTGTTATTAGAGAGTGAAAACAAAATCGTGGGTAAAAAAAAAAGAAAAAATAGTTATTCTTTCTTGGCAGAATCCTTAGAAGCGCTCTCCACGGCTTTCTCAGCACTCTCAGGCTCCGGAGCAGGCTTATCTTTAGCGGGAGCAGCTTTCTTAGGCTTTTCATCCTTCCCGACAGGGACAGCCACGGATTTCTTCAGCTTCTGCTTCTTAGGCCTCTCCCCAGCCTTCTTAGGCTTAGAATCCATTAACTCTATACCAATGACCTTGAAAGCCTTCTTAACATCAGCACGAGAAGCCCCTTTCTTAAC
Source organism: Candidatus Woesearchaeota archaeon (assembly GCA_003562145.1). GTDB lineage: Archaea > Nanobdellota > Nanobdellia > Woesearchaeales > 21-14-0-10-32-9 > PWWA01. The sequence continues at coordinate 5,967 of PWWA01000092.1, forward strand.
ATCCAAAGACTCGCCTAAAGGATCCAAGTGCTTCAAATTACACTTCCTCCTGCGAGCCTCACCATCAACCAAGACATGGTTTTCATCCAAAACATCGACGACAACACACTTCTTCCCGGCATCCCTGCCAGCCAACTTAACACATAACCTTCCAACCTCAAACATTTCCAATCACCTACCCGTTTTGGTCTGAAGAAAAACCCTGCCCTGTCGCCAAGGCAAGCACAGACCCTTATTTCCTGTTCCTTCTCTTAATCTCCAAACGCGAAGCCCTACTCGACAAAACCCCGCCAAAAGGCCTGCTAGGCCTCCTCGCACTCCTCGGAACACCCTTCAAATCACCAGGCAAAGCCCTCATAACACCCTTCAAAGACTCACCCGTAGCACTACAGCTTCCAATCTTGGGCTTCTTCCTCTTAAAAGCATCCTTAGAGCCCTTAACAGTCCTAACACAGACCTTCCTAAAGTTCCTCGACTTAGTTTTAGCTTCACTCATAAAAACCAGGGAAACCAAGACCATTTATAAATATTATCAAAAGAAAAAAAAAGAAAAAAATAATTTAAAAGGTTAGGTGCTTCGCAAGGCCACCGACAATTGGCAGTTTCTTCTCCTTGCCGCTCAGAGAATTTATAATGCCTATAATCCACAACACAAATGTGAATAAAGAGCCAAGCGGCAATATTATGAACCAACCAATAATTGGAATGACCGATCCAACAATACTAATAGCAATGCTCAAAAACAATAATATGAGCGCTTGCTTCACGTGGAACTTAGCGTACGTGTTCTTCCTCATCTTCTCATCCACGAAATACCAGATGATTCCCACCAATATATAGGCGAGAACCGCACAGGCCTTTCCTTCATCGGCGGTTTTGCCGCCACTTTTCTTTTCAACCATTTTTTATGCCACCCCCAAAGCTTTTCTCAATAAAATACTGAGCGGAATGCTCAAAAGAATATAAGCGCCAAGCCAACCCGGCTTCCAGCCGAACAAGCTTGTATCCCCAAAAGGCCTAACAACTTTATTGCTAACAACCACTCTTACAAGGTCAGAATCATAGCTCTGGATTGGCTCCTCGTAATCCTTTAAATCCGTTACAAGGACTTCTTTGCTCTCCCTAAAAGTCTCGCCCTGAAACAGCAAATTATAACGACCTTTATTATCAGCACGAAGAGTCCAAACAATTACGTTATCCTCGTTCACCCTCCTAACCACTTGCATTTCAGGCATGATAGACAATACAACTTCGTCCTTATCACCAGTGTAGCCTTCAGAGAGAAAGGCCTCAACAGTAAATTCCTCACCCGGCATTATAGGCTCATACACAAGGTTGCCAGCCATCCAGAAAAGAATTATCATAATAGGAATAAAAGAGAAAAGCATAGACCTCAAGGATTGCTTCATAACCGCGAAGTTCTTAGACATCATCTCTTGGTTAATCTCCATTAATTTCTTCTGGTCATCCCTATGCTTCTTCATCTTCTCCCGAAGCTTCTTAATATCGTCCTTAATCCTTTTAATCTCCTCTTGGTTAGTAGTGTACTTGTAAATCAAAGAAGTAATCAAGGAAACAACTACTGACAAAATTAGTATTATCCAAAAATAACCCAGTGACAAAAACCAATCAATCAACTTAGCTCACCCTCCCCCCCAAAAAAAAACATTTTTTTTTAGTTAGACACGAACTTCCTCATCATCGGATTCATGTCGTACATGTGCTGCTTAGCTATCTCTTCGTATATCTTATATATAATCATTACGGCCAATAAAATACCTGTACCTGTGCCTATCGCGCCTGTTAAGTCAGCGACACTTGCAAGCAAACCAATAGCAATACCACCCATAACAGTCAAAGGACCAATATATCTTTTCAGCAACCTTTCCAAAACCCTTTGGTCCCTCCTGAAACC